>JAAFKB010000069.1 GCA_013299055.1 Sphaerotilus sp. | reverse complement strand
CGGTGGTCATCGCGGAATTATCGGTGGCGGCACAATCCCCGACCATGACGCGCCGCCTGACCCCCGACGAGGCCGAAGCCCTCCTGATCCCCGATCCCGTGCTGGAAACGCCGGCCGCCGCTGCCCGCGAGCGGCTGCTGAGCGAGGTCGCCGCGCTGCCCGCCTTGCCCGGTGTCTACCGCTACTTCGACGCCGAGGGCGGCCTGCTCTACGTCGGCAAGGCCAAGCACCTGAAAAAGCGCGTCAGCAGCTACTTCCAGAAGGACCATGGCGGCACCCGCATCGGCCACATGGTCAGCAAGATCGTGCGGATGGAGACGACGGTGGTGCGCTCGGAGGCCGAGGCGTTGCTGCTCGAAAACAACCTCATCAAGTCGCTGAACCCGCGCTTCAACATCCTGTTCCGTGACGACAAGAGTTATCCCTACCTGAAGTTCGTCACCCACGAGTTTCCCCGCGTCGTCTATTTCCGTGGTGCCGTGGACCGCCGCCACCGCTATTTCGGGCCGTACCCGAGCGCCTGGGCGGTGAAGGAGGGCATCCAGTTGATGCAGAAGGTGTTCCTGCTGCGCACCTGCGAGGACACGGTGTTCAACAACCGCACGCGGCCGTGCCTGCTGCACCAGATCCACCGCTGCTCGGCGCCGTGCGTCGATCTGGTCAGCCGCGAGGACTACGCTGCCGATGTGCGCAACGCGGTGCGCTTCCTGAGCGGCGAGACGCAGGAGGTGCTCGACGGGCTGCAGGCGCAGATGATGGCCGCGGCCGAAGCCTTCGACTACGAGAAAGCCGCCGAACTCCGGGACCAGATTGCCACGCTGTCCAAGGTCTTGCAGCAGCAGTCCGTGTTCACGCAGGAGGACCGCGACACCGACATCCTGGCCGTGAAGGTGCAGGGCGGGCGGGCCTGCGTGAACCTGGCGATGGTGCGGGGCGGGCGGCATCTGGGGGACCGGGCGTACTTTCCAGCGCATGTCGAGGATGCCGTGGCGGTGGACGTGGACATGGGCGACGAGGCCCCGGACGCTGGAGCGTCGGCCGACGTCACCCTCACGGTCGAGGCCCGCGTGCTCGAAGCCTTCATCGCGCAGCACTACCTGGGCGCCGCCTGCCCGCCGGTCCTGGTGACCAGCCACCCGGTGGCGCGTGGGCTGATCGCGGTACTCACCGACCACCAGGGCCACAAGGTCAGCGCCCAGCACCAGCCCAGGGAAAACCGCCGCGCCTGGCTCGACATGGCGATCAAGGGCGCAGAACTCGCACTGGCACGGTTGCTGTCCGAAGAAGGCTCGCAACAGGCGCGCACGCGGGCGCTGGTCGATGCGCTGGATCTGGCGCCGGAGGGCATGGACGCTGGTCTGGACGGTCTGCGCATCGAATGCTTCGACATCAGCCACACGGCGGGCGAGGCAACACAGGCGTCGTGCGTCGTGTTCGAGGGCCACAAGATGCAGCCCGGCCAGTACCGCCGCTACAACATCACCGGCATCACCAGCGGCGACGACTACGCCGCGATGCGCCAGGTGCTCACGCGCCGCTACGCCAAGCTGGTGGACGCGGTGCAGCAGGGCACGGGGCGCTTGCCCGATCTGGTGCTGGTGGACGGCGGGCGTGGCCAGATCGGCGTGGCACGGGAGGTGTTCACCACGCTCGGGCTGAACCTGTCGCTGCTGGTCGGCGTGGAAAAGGGCGAGGGCCGCAAGGTCGGGCTGGAGGAACTGGTCTTCGCTGACGGGCGCGAGAAGGTCTACCTCGGCCACGACTCGGCCGCGCTGATGCTGGTGGCGCAGATCCGCGACGAGGCGCACCGCTTCGCCATCACCGGGATGCGGGCGAAACGCGCTTCGGTCCGCACGGGCGGCAGCCGGCTGGAGGACATCGCCGGCGTCGGGCCGAAGAAGCGGGCACGGCTGCTGCAGCGGTTTGGCGGTGTGCGGGGCGTGGCGGCGGCGTCGGTGGAGGATCTGGCGGGCGTGGAAGGCATTTCGGCAGAGCTGGCCGAGGAGATCTACCGGGCCTTGCGCTGAGGGGCGCCGAGGCGGCGAGCGGCACGATCCGGGACCAAACACGCGGCGTCTCGTTACACCATGCACAATGCATGGATGTTCTGGACCCTCCCCACGCTGCTCACCTGGGCGCGCATCGTCGCCATTCCGCTGATCGTCGGCATCTACGAGCTGCCGATCGACATGCCGACGCGCAACCTGATGGCGACAGTGCTGTTCGTCGTGGTGGCGCTGACCGACTGGCTTGACGGCTGGCTGGCGCGCAGGCTGAACCAGACGTCGTCGTTCGGTGCCTTCCTCGATCCGGTGGCGGACAAGTTCCTGGTCTGCGCAGCGCTGCTGATCCTGCTCCAGCTTGATCGGGTGGGGGCGCTGGTGGCGCTGGTGATCATCGGCCGCGAGATCGCCATTTCGGCGCTGCGCGAGTGGATGGCCCAGATCGGCGCGTCCCGCAGCGTCGCCGTCCACAGGATCGGCAAGCTCAAGACGACGGCGCAGATGGTGGCGATCCCGTTCCTGCTCTACGACGGACAGTTGTTCGGCGTGGTGCCGACGCGGCTGTGCGGGACGGTGCTGATCATCGTCGCGGCGGTGCTGACGATCTGGTCCATGGTGTATTACCTGCAGAAGGCGCTGCCCGAGATACGCGCCAAGGCACGCTGAAGCGGCGTGGCCCTGGAACTCCTAGAATCCGCATCCCTTCAACGAGACACCCGAGGTTTCGCGTGAACAAGACCGAACTGATCGAGCACATCGCGCTGCAGGCCGACATCTCCAAGGCCGCTGCCGCCCGTGCCGTGGACGCCATGATCGGTGGCGTGTCGCAGTCTCTGCAGAAGGGTGAGCCGGTCGCGCTGGTCGGCTTCGGCACCTTCGCCGTCTCCACCCGCGCTGCCCGCGAAGGCCGCAACCCGCGCACCGGTGCGCCCATCCACATCCGCGCCGCCCGCATCCCCCGGTTTCGCCCGGGCAAGGTGCTGCTCGATGCGCTGAGCTGATACAGTCACGGTCTCGCCGGACGGACGGTACCCGGGTGCTTAGCTCAGTTGGTAGAGCGGCGCCCTTACAAGGCGTAGGTCGGGGGTTCGAGCCCCTCAGCACCCACCACACGGGCCCGTCCGCTGCGGCGCGATGCGTTGCGGTCGATTCTCTTCAAAGCAAAGGCGAACCCTGGTGTTCGCCTTTGTCGTGTCTGGCGCTGCAGCCCGCAGTGTCCCTAGGAAGCCCTGATGTTCGATTTTTTCCGTCGCCATACCCGCGTGCTGCAGTTCATCCTGCTGCTGCTGATCGTGCCGTCCTTCGTGGTGTTCGGCATCCAGGGCTATGACCAGTTCTCCGAGGGCAAGGATGAAGTGGCCAAGGTGGACGGCCAGGCGATCACCCGCGCCGAGTGGGACCAGGCGCACCGCAACCAGGTCGAGCGGCTGCGCACGCAGATGCCCAACGCGGACGTGAAGCTGCTGGACACGCCCGAGGTGCGCCAGCGCGTGCTGGACGATCTGATCCGCCAGCGCGTGCTCTTCGCCGCAGCGCGTGACCTGCACCTGACCCCGACGGACGACCGCCTGAAGCGGCTGTTCGAGACTGATCCGCAGTTCGCCAACCTGCGCAACCCGGACGGCACGGTCCGCAAGGAGCTGCTGGCCGCCCAGGGCATGAACTCGCAGATCTTTGCCGCCCGGCTGGGGCAGGACATGGCGCTCAACCAGGTGCTGTCGGGTGTCGGGGGCACGGCGGTCGTGCCGGAAGCGGTGGCACGTACGGCGGTGGATGCGTTCTACCAGCGCCGCGACGTGCGGGTGCAGACCTTCGCCGCCAAGGACTACCTCGCCAAGGCCGACGCCAGCGATGCCGAACTGCAGGCGTACTACGACGATCCCAAGCACGCCGCTCGGCTGCAGGCGCCGGAGTCGGTCAGCTTCGAGTACCTCGTGCTCGACCTGGCGACCGTGGCCCGCAGCCTCAGCGTGGCCGAAGACGATCTGCGCAAGTACTACAGCGAAAACGCCAGCCGCTACGAGCAGCCCCAGGAGCGCCGTGCCCGTCACATCCTGATCAAGGTCGACGCCGGTGCTCCGGCCGACGCGAAAGCCAAGGCCAAGGCCCGCGCCGAGACGCTGCTGGCCGAGGCGCGCAAGAACCCCGCCGGCTTTGCCGATCTGGCCCGCGCGCAGTCGGAAGACCCGGGTTCGGCCAAGCAGGGCGGGGATCTGGACTGGTTCGTGCGTGGCGCGATGGTCAAGCCGTTCGAGGACGCGGCCTTCGCACTGAAGAAGGGCGAGATCAGTGGCGTGGTCGAGAGCGACTTCGGCTTTCACATCCTGCAGCTCGACGACCTGCGCGGTGGGGACAAGCGCAGCTTCGAGTCGGTCCGTCCGGAGATCGAAGACGAAGTCCGCAAGTCCCTGGCGCAGAAACGCTATGCCGAGGCGGCCGAGCAGTTCTCCAACCTCGCGGAACAGGAAGACACGCTGCAGCCGGTGGCCGACAAGCTCAAGCTGACGGTGCAGCGCGCCGAACGCTTCGTGCGCGGCGTCCAGGCCGAGCCGGGCAGCGTGCTGGCCAACCCGAAGGTGGCTGAAGTGGCGTTCCTTGCCGACAACCTGCGCAGCAAGCGCAACGCCCTGGCCGTGGAGATCGGTGCGAACCAGCTCCTGTCGCTGCGCGTCACGGAGCACCAGCCGTCGCGCAAGCAGGCGCTGGCCGAGGTGCGCGAGCAGGTCAAGGCGGGTGTGCTCCAGGCCAAGGCGGCCAAGGCGGCCCGCGAGGAAGGTGCGTCCAAGCTGGCGCAGTGGAAGACCCAGCCCGCCGCCGCAGGCACATTGCCGGCTGCGGTCACCCTGTCGCGGGTGAAGACGCAGAACCTGCCGCGGGCCGTGGTCGAGGCCGTGCTCAAGGCCAAGGCCGACGCGCTGCCGGCCTGGATTGGCGTCGACCTGGGCGACGAGGGCTATGCGGTCGCCGTCATCGAGAAGGTGCAGGCTGCCGATCTGGCCGAGGCCGGCTCTCTCGACAAGGCCCGGGCGCAGGTCACGCAGATGTGGGCGCAGGCCGAGAGCGAGGCTTACTACGCCGCGCTGCGCAAACGCTACAAGGCGGTGGTGCTCGACAGTGCCAAGGCGGTTTCTGGAGACGACGCTGCGGCGTCTGCCCCGGCTGGCGCCTCTGGCAGCACGAAGTGATCGGCATCCCGCAATAAATTCGGCCTGAACACTGGCATAACTCGGATTGAGTGGTCTATAATTGCACTCTCTGCGGTGGCTGTAGCTCAGTTGGTAGAGTCCCAGATTGTGATTCTGGTTGTCGTGGGTTCGAACCCCATCAGTCACCCCACCCGATGCAGACAAAAAGCCAGTCCTTCAACAGACTGGCTTTTTTCTTGTCTTCTTGTCTTCTTGCCCCGCTGGGGGGTCTGCGAGCTCAGGCGTCGCACTGCCGCCCAGCCTGCAGCCCTTCCTCTGGCGAACTGGCCAGCGCGAGCTTGCGGTAGACCACGCGGATGTGGTCGTTGACCGCCTGCCACTTGATCCCCACGAGTCGGGCGATCTCCTTGATCGTGTAGCCCTTGCTCAGGTACACCAGCACCTCGTTTTCGCGGGCGCTGAGGCTGTCGGACAGCGGTCCCGTGGCCTCCAGGCTGCCCAGCGTCGATTCCAGCGGCACCATGCGGCTGTCGTGCTGGCGAAAGTGCCCGAGCATGCGCCGCGCCATGGCCGGCGACAGCGGTGGCTGGCCCTGGACGATGCGTTGCAGCTCTTCCACCAGCACCTCGAAGCGGTCTTCCTTGAGCAGATAGCCCTGGGCACCGCAGAGCAGGGCCGGGAAGAGGTGTTCGTCGTCCGAGTGCAGCGTCGTCGCGATCTTGATGGCGGGGTAGTTGCCCAGCTGTGCCAGCAGCTCCAGCCCGGCGCTGTCGGGCTGTTCCAGATCGCACAGGATCAGGCGGAATGGATCGGCGTCGGCCCGTGCCAGCGCACCGCCCTCGACACCCAGCAGCGCGCGCGCCGACTCCAGATCCCCTGCCTCGCTGAAGCGGATCTCGTCGCTGAAACTCTCCCGCACGACGCGGGTCAGGAAACTGCGGGCAACGGCGTTGTCTTCGACGACCAGCACGCGGATGGACATGGATAGGATCCTTGGCAGGAGATTCGGGAGCAATGGGGGCTGATTATCAGGCTTGCGCCAGGTGGTCGTGGCCCCTGGCCGCAGGGGCGGCACCACGAAAGAAGCTGGTGATCCGTCGCCCGGCCAGGGGGTGGGCTGCCTACAATTGCCACTATGCGCATTCTTGTAGCCAATGATGATGGGTACCTTGCACCGGGTCTGCTGGCCCTGGCCCAGGTGTGTCGTGAATTCGCCGAGGTCGACATCGTCGCGCCGGAGCAGAACGCCAGCGGCACCTCCAATGCCTTGTCGCTGCACCGCCCGCTGTCGGTGTGGACGGCCTCCAACGGCGTGCGGGTGGTCAACGGCACGCCGTCGGACTGCGTGCATGTGGCCCTGACCGGACTGCTGCCGACACGTCCGGACCTGATCGTCTCGGGCATCAACAACGGTGCCAATCTCGGCGACGACACGCTCTACTCCGGCACGGTCGCGGCCGCCACCGAAGGCTATCTGTTCGGTGTGCCGGCCATCGCGTTCTCGCTGGTCGAGCATGGCTGGCAGCACCTGGACGCGGCGGCGGCGGTCGCCCGGCGTCTCCTGGCTGACGTGCTGCAGCGACCGCCTGCTGGGGCGCCCTGGCTGCTGAACGTCAACATCCCCAGCCGTGTCGATGCGGCCGATCTGCCGCTGCAGGTCACCCGCCTGGGGCGGCGCCACGCCAGCGAGCCCGTGGTGCGCCAGCTCAGCCCGCGTGGTGATCCGCTGTACTGGATCGGCGCCCAGGGCGAGGTGCGTGAAGCAGGGGTCGGCACCGATTTCCACGCCACCGCCCATGGCTGCATCTCGGTCACGCCGCTGCAGGTTGACCTGACCGACCACGCCGCTGCACCGCAGTGGGCCCGCTGGATCGCCTCTGGTGCGGATGCCTGAGCGACCGGAGGGTGTCGCCGTGTCCGGTCCCTCCACCCCCAAGCCTCGGCACTGGCCCCTCAGCCTGGAGCGTACCCAGCGCACAGTCCGGCCCGCCAGCGAGCGCGTGGTGACGACCGCCGACGCCCAGACCCTGCGCCCGCAGCGCCCGCTGTCGGATGCCCTGCGCGAGGCGGCGCTGCTGCGCGGAGCGCCGACCGGCTACGGCGGCGACCTCACCGCCTTTCGCCTGCACATGGTGGCGCGGCTGCGGCAGGCGGGGTGCCGTGACGAGGGCGTGCTGGCTGCGATGGCCTGTGTGCCCCGCCACCAATTCGTCGACAGCGCCCTGGCGACCCAGGCTTACGAAGACACCAGTCTGCCCATCGGGCTCGGCCAGACCATCTCCAAGCCGTCGGTCGTGGCGCGCATGGTCGAGCTGCTGCGCCAGCGGCCGGGCGGTCCAGGGCTGGAGCGGGTGCTGGAGATCGGCACCGGAGGTGGCTACCAGGCGGCGGTGCTGGCACAACTGGCCATGCGCACCATCAGCGTCGAGCGCCTGCGCGGCCTGCACGAGCGGGCGGTGCGTCAGCTGGCCCCGCTGCAGCTGACCGGCCTCACCCTGGTCCTCGGCGATGGCCGTCTCGGGCACTCTCTCGCGGCACCCTACGATGGCATCATCGCCGCCGCTGGCGGCCACGACCTGCCACACGCCTGGGTCGACCAGCTCGCCCGCGGCGGCCGGCTGGTGGCGCCGGTGCAGGATCCCGCCCTTGGCTGCCAAGTCCTCATGGTCGTCGACAAGCTGGGCGATGGCAGCATCGTGCAGCGGGTCCATGAAGCGGTACGGTTCGTCCCTTTAGAATCCGGACTTGGTGATTCCTAGCGATCCCGGACCTGCCCGAGGTGACGCTCACCCCCGTCCGACACACCCTGAGGCTGCGGGCCTTCCCCGACACTCCATGATGACTCCCTCCCTCCAGGTGCCCGGTTTCCGGGTGCTACTCAGTGCCATGCTGGCGTTCACGCTGGTTGGCTGTGCTTCGCACCTGCGTCCGCCGGCCCCCGTGGACAACCGCGCCGGCAGCAGCCGCCCTCCCGTGGTGGCCGAGACCGAGCGGGTGCTGCCCGGTGCCGAGAATGCCGGCAAACCCGGCTACTACACGGTCAAGCCGGGTGACACGCTCATCCGGGTCGGGCTGGAGTCCGGCCAGAACTGGCGCGACATTCAGCGCTGGAACCAGCTGGAGAATCCGGACTTGATCGAGGTCGGTCAAGTGCTGCGGGTCGTACCCCCTGGCCAGGATGCGACCCAGGTGGCGACCCGGCCTGTGGTGACGCCGCGCATCGAACCACGCCCGATCGACGCCAAGCCGCCCATCCCGCCTGTCGTGCCAGCGGCCATCCCCGCCACTCCCACGGCAGCGGCCTCCGCCACTCCGCCGGCCGCCGGCACCTCCGTCGCCTCGACCACCACCCCGGCGGCGGCCTCTGCGTCCGCAGCCCCCGCACCCGCAGTCCCCGCCCGCGAGGGCGACGACAACGTCAACTGGATGTGGCCGGCACAAGGCAGCGTGGTCGGCTCCTTCGAGGACACGCGCAACAAGGGCGTGGCACTGGGCGGCAAGCTGGGCGATCCGGTCTACGCTGCGGCCGATGGGCGGGTGGTCTACGCCGGCTCGGGTCTGCGTGGCTACGGCAATCTGGTCATCATCAAGCACAACGAGACGCTGCTGACCGCCTACGCCCACAACCAGTCGCTGCTGGTGCGCGAGGACCAGGTCGTGCGCCGTGGCCAGAAGATCGCCGAGATGGGATCGAGCGACACCGACCGCGTGAAGCTGCATTTCGAGGTGCGCCGCCGCGGCAAGCCGATCGACCCGACCAAGGTGCTGCCGGCCCGCTGAGACGTTCCCGAGATTCCATGACAGACATCAACGAATGGCTGACGGTTGACGCGCTCGACCTCGATGCCCAGGGCGTGGCCCGCAATGCCGAAGGCAAGGTCGTCTTCATCGACGGTGCGCTGCCGGGCGAGAAGGTGCGCGTCCAGACCGGCCGCCGCAAGAACAACTGGGAGCAGGCCGCGCTGGTCGAGATCCGCCGCGAAAGTGCGCAGCGGGTCAAGCCGGGCTGTCCGAACTTCGGCCTGCACGCGGGGGCGTGTGGTGGCTGCAAGATGCAGCACTTCCACCCTGCCGCGCAGGTGGCGGTCAAGCAGCGCACGCTGGAGGACAACCTCTGGCACCTCGCCAAGGTCCGCCCCGAGCGCGTGATGCGGCCGATCGAGGGGCCGACCTGGGGCTACCGCTACCGGGCGCGGCTGTCGGTGCGGCACGTCATCAAGAAGGGTGTCGTGCTGATTGGCTTCCACGAGCGCAAGTCCCGCTACGTGGCCGACATGACCGAATGCCCCGTGCTGCCGCCGCACATCAGCGCCATGCTGGTGCCGCTGCGGGCGATGGTCATGTCGATGGACGCCCGCGAGCGGCTGCCGCAGATCGAGCTGGCGCTGGGCGAATCCCCGGACGGGCTGGTCAATGCGATGGTGGTGCGGCACATGGATCCGCTGAGCGCGGGGGATGTGCAGAAGCTGCGCGACTTCGCGGCGGTGCATGCGGTCCAGTGGTGGCTGCAGCCGAAGGGGCCGGACACGGTCCATCTGCTGGAGGAGGGTGAGGCGGCGGGGCCGGTGCTGGCCTACACGCTGCCGGAGTTCGGCGTGACGATGCCGTTCAAGCCGACCGACTTCACGCAGGTCAACCACCACATCAACCGCGTGCTGGTCGCGCGGGCGCTGAAGCTGCTGGACGCGCAGGCGGACGAGCGCGTGATCGACTGGTTCTGCGGGCTGGGCAACTTCACGCTGCCGATCGCCACGCAGGCCCGCGAGGTGCTCGGCATCGAGGGCAGCGAGACGCTGGTGCAGCGCTCGCGCGAGAACGCGGCGCTCAACGGCCTGTCCGCGAAGACGAGCTTCGAGGCGCGCAACCTGTTCGAGATGGGCGCGGCCGATCTGGCGGCGTATGGCTCGGCCACGCGCTGGCTGGTCGATCCGCCGCGTGAGGGGGCGTTTGCGCTGGTCAAGGCGCTGGCCGAGGTGCGCCAGACGCCGATCGACGGGTATGCGCCGCCGCAGCGCATCGTCTACGTGAGCTGCAGCCCGGCCACGCTGGCGCGGGACGCGGGGTTGCTGGTGCACCAGGCCGGGTATCGCTGCGTCGCGGCGGGCGTGGTCAACATGTTCCCGCACACGGCGCATGTGGAGTCGATCGCGGTGTTCGAGCGGGTCGACGGGTGGACGCTGCCGGTGGTGGTTGCGGATGGTGTTGAAGAGTCGGCTGATCCGGGTGAAGAGCCGCTTGAAGATATTAATGCGTCACGTTAATATGGCCGAATGCCCATCAAGAGCTTCAAGTGCAAAGACACGCAGGCCCTGCACGAGGGGCAGCGTGTCAAACGGTGGGTGAACATCGAACGTCCGGCCCTTCGCAAACTCGCTCAACTCGACTGGTCTGCCGTGCTGGAGGATTTGCGGGTTCCGCCGGGCAACTGCCTTGAAGCACTGAAAGACGATCGGAAGGGGCAGCACAGCATCCGCATCAACGGTCAATGGCGTCTGTGCTTTATCTGGACACCCGAGGGGGCGACAGATGTCGAAATCGTTGACTACCACTGAAACGAGGTCCGCCATGCGCACGATTGCTCCGGTGTCCCCGGGCGAAATGCTCGACGAGGAGTTCCTGAAGCCATTGGGACTCACCAAGTACCGATTGGCCAAGGACATCGGTGTGCCGCCGCAGCGCATTGGCGAGATCGTCGCTGGCCGGCGTGCCATCACGGCCGACACGGACCTCCGGTTGTGCCGCTATTTTGGGCTGAGCGATGGCTGGTGGCTTCGTGGACAGGCGGCCTATGACACGGCGCTCGCCAAAGAGGCGCTGGCTGACGAGTTGGCGCGGATTTCGCGTTGTTCATTGTTGGCGGCGTAGTTGAATCTGTGCGGCTCAGAAGATTCTGAGAAAGCAACTCGTTAGTGGGTCTGTCCCTGCGAGTTGTGAAAATTCGCACAAAATACCGTCTTCATCTTGCCTGCGTCCGTATTTCGAGCATACGCACTCTCGGTATGTGGCTGGGAACTGTTGCGTTTAGTTAGACTGTTAATAACAGGTGGTACCAAGATGGTGTGATGAGGTGGTTGCAATGATTGACATCATTGAATATATGAATTGGGTTTAATATGCAAGAATATTTATTGATAAGCTCGCTGGTTGCTTTTGTGGTGACCTTGATTGGGTTTTTTATTCATCAGCACCTTGCTGAAAAACTAAAAATACAACTGCGTCAACAGATTGAGATGACAAATGATGCAGAACGAAAGATACATGGCAGTGAGTTGAAATTTTTGGAGGAGCGTAATAAATATGAAATGGATAAAATTGAAACATTGAATGCGGCAAAGCAGTTGGCATTTGCTGATGGGCGAAAACATGGAAGAGCAGAATTTGAATTGGATGCTGCGAAAAAGCTTGCTGATCAGCAGGCTGAGTTTTCGAGCCGTTTGTTGGCAGAAAGGGAACGGGCTGCTGCTGAAGCGCGCGACAAGCAGAGAGCTGAATATGAACTACAGGCTAAACTTTTTAGTGTCAAGATAAGTCCGTATGTTCAGTTGATTACTGATAATGGCTTATTTAAAGATTCATATGAGGCAAAAATTGGATACCAATATCAATTGCTGGTGAATGGAATACCGGCATTTCAGCCTCACATATTTATAGAGCGTCATGAGAAAGTTGTGCAGGTTGATCAAAGCGTGAAGCAGACTTTGCTTAGTATTGCTCAAAACTGCGCCGAGGCTGCTGTCGCAACCTACCTAGGTGCAAGTCCGCAATTTGCCAGGCTATCGCCAGCTGTGCTGGAACAAGCTAGTAAGTAGAGTTTTAATTATTAAATTGGCAACCAGAAGCGACACTTAAACTGAAGATTTTAGTCCAAGGTCCACTATCTTTCGCTAACTTCGGTCATTTTAGATGCGATCGCCCTGCGCCCTTGGCGAGTCCGATGCCGCGCAAGACAATGGCCACGGACCGCCACGCGCGTCCGCCATAACCCAGGAGCCTTCCGTGAGAATCACCGTTTCCACTGTCGTTGTCGCCCCTGTGCAGGTGGTCTGGAGCGCCTACACGACCCCCGAAGACATCAAGGCCTGGAATGCCGCATCCTCAGATTGGCACACGACGGCGGCGTTGGTCGATCTCCGGCCCGGCGGCAAGTTCTCGTCTCGGATGGAGGCCAAGGATGGCTCCTTCGGCTTTGACTTTGCGGGCGAGTACACGCGGGTGGAGCCGTTCACGCGCATCGAGTACACCTTCGGGGATCGGACTGCCCTGGTGGAGTTCAAGGACGACGGGGACCGGGTCTCGGTCGTCGTTTCCTTCGACGGCGAGGACTCACATTCCGAAGAACAGCAACGCACAGGCTGGCAGGCCATCCTGGACAGCTTCGCCCGCCACGTCGCGGGCAAGCTCGCCTCTCAGTGAGCAGCCGCCCCCTCAGCTCAGCGCATCCAGCAACTCCGTCTCGAACTCGATCTGACTCCGGTTGTGCTGCAGCGCCGCCCCATCGACCAGAAACGTGTCCTCGACCCGCTCGCCTAGCGTGCTGATCTTGGCGAGCTGCAGGTTGATGTGGTGCTTGGCCAGCACGCGGGCGATGCTGTAGAGCAACCCCGAGCGGTCGCTGGCCGACACCGACAGCACCCAGCGTTGCGCTCGCTCGTCCGGCCGCAGCTGCACCCGCGGCGTCACCGGGAACGACTTCACCCGCCGTGACAGCCGCCCCCGGCCGGGTTGCGGCAACTGTCCGTGTGCCTGCAGGGCCAGCCCGAGCTGGTTTTCCACCAAGGCAATCAGATCCCGGTACGCCTGGTCAAAGAACGGCGTGATCACCTGGAACGTGTCCAGCGCATACCCGGCCCGCGTCGTGTGGACCCGCGCATCCAGGATGCTGAACTGCGCTGAATCGAAATACCCGCAGATCCGCGCAAACAGGTCTGGCCGGTCAGGGGCGTAGACCAGCACCTGCAGCCCTTCGCCGATCGGCGACAGCCGCGCACTGACCAGCGGCAGCGTGGCCTCGACCTTGCGGTTCAGCGCCCGCGCATGCCAGGCGATCTCGCCGCTGTCGTGGCGGGTGAAGTAGTTCAGGTCCAGCGTCTTCCACAGCGTCTCTTCGGCGCCGGGCAGCATCGAGTGCAGGGCCAGCATCTGCCGCGCCTCCTGCTTGCGCAGCTCGATGTCCGCGCCGATCTGCGGCTTGGCCCCCCCGAGCGCCCGCAGCGTGGCGCGGAACAGATCCTCCAGCAGCTTGCCTTTCCAGGCATTCCACACCTTCGGACTCGTGCCGCGGATGTCGGCCACCGTCAGCAGGTACAGCGCAGTGAGCCGGCGCGGGTCTTTCACATGCCGGGCGAAGGCGTCGATCACGTCCGGGTCGGACAGGTCTTCCTTCTGCGCGACACGGGACATGGTGAGGTGCTCCTTGACCAGGAACTCGATCAGCCGCCCGTCTTCCTTGTCGATCCCATGGTCACGACAGAACTTGCGCACCTCGACCGCGCCCAGGTCGGAGTGGTCCCCGCCGCGGCCCTTGGCGACATCGTGGAACAGCGCGGCGACGTACAGCAGCCACGGCTTGTCCCAGTGCGCGGCGAGCTGCGAGCAGAACGGGTACTCGTGCGTGTGCTCGACGATGAAGAAGCGCCGCACGTTGCGCAGCACCATCATGATGTGCTGATCGACCGTGTAGACGTGGAACAGGTCGTGCTGCATCTGCCCGACGATGCGGCGGAACACCCACAGGTAGCGTCCCAGCACCGACGAGTCGTTCATCAGCCGGAAGGCGTGGGTCTGGCCCTGGGGCTGACGCATGATCGCCATGAAGGTGCGGCGGTTCTCCGGATCCTTGCGGAACTCGCCGTCCATCAGCTCGCGGGCGTTGTAGAGCGCCCGCAGCGTCCGTGCCGACAGGCCCTTGATGCCGACGGTCTGCTGGAAGACGAGGAAGGTCTGCAGGATGGCGTGCGGGTCGCGCTGGTACAAGTCGTCGCCGGCGACTTCGAGCATGCCGCCGCGGTCGAAGAAACGGGCGTCGATCGGCCGCATCGGGGCGTCGGCCGAGCCGGACACATGCTCTTCGATGCCCAGCATCAGGATCTGGTTGAGCTGCACCACCGCCTTGGCCGCCCAGTAGTAGCGGCGCATCAGGGCTTCGCTGGCGCGGCGTTCGTGGGTCGAGACGTAGCCGAAACTCTCGGCGACCGCCGTCTGCAGATCGAACACGAGGCGGTCCTCGCGCCGGCCGGCGATGGTGTGCAGCCGGGCGCGGATCAGCTTGAGCAGGCCCTCGTTGCGCTGGAGCTGTGTGGCCTCGAAGCGGGTGATCAGGCCCTTGCTCGCCAGCTCACGCCAGGAGCGGCCCAGCCCGGCCCCGAGCGCGATCCAGCGCACCACCTGCAGATCGCGCAGGCCGCCGGGGCTTTCCTTGCAGTTCGGCTCCAGCGAGAACGGCGTGTTCTCGTACTTGACGTGGCGCTGCTGCATCTCCAGCGACTTGGCCCGCAGGAAGGTGGCCGGGTCGAGCACGTCGTGCGTCCAGCGCCGGAACTGGTCGAACAGCCGCCGTGCGCCGCACAGGTAGCGGGCTTCCAGCAGGGCCGTCTGGATGGTGATGTCGGTCTGCGCCTCGAAGACACATTCCTCGACCGTGCGCACGCTGGAGCCGATCTCCAGACCAATGTCCCAGCAGGCGGTGATGAAGGCTTCGATGCCGGCGCGGCGTGGATCGTCCGGGGCTTGCTCGTGGGTTTGTGCCAGTTCTTCGGGCAGCAGCAGCAGGACATCGACATCCGAATGCGGAAACAGCTCGCCCCGCCCGTAGCCGCCCACCGCCACCAGCGCCGCGCCGCGGGGCAGCTCCGACTGCTGCCACAACTGGCCGAGCACGCTGTCCACATGCTGCGTCAACTGGCGCACCAGCCGGTCGGCGTTCGGCACGGTGGCCTTGCCGTCGCGGAACTGCTGGATCAGCGCCTGCTTGCCTTCGCGCAACTGGCGGCGCAGTTCGGGCAGCGGCAGGGCGGGCAGGGGGTGACGGCGGTCGGCGTCGGCGCCGGTGGTGTCAGACATCGGCATCGGTCTCGGCGGGGAGGGCAGGGATCAGCAGGAGGTGGTCGTGACGAATGCGGGCAACGGCGGGCTGCCTGCGGACAGCGTCATCACCTCGAAGCCGGTCTCGGTGACGGCCAGCGTGTGTTCCCACTGTGCCGACAGCGAGCGGTCCTTGGTCACGATGGTCCAGCCGTCGCCCGCTTCCTTCAGCTCGCGCCGGCCGGCGTTGACCATCGGCTCGATCGTGAACACCATGCCGGGCACCAGCACGTCCAGCGTCCCAGGACGGCCGTAGTGCAGGATCTGCGGCTCCTCGTGGAACTTCTGGCCGATGCCGTGGCCGCAGAATTCGCGCACCACCGACAGCCCCTGCTTCTCGATGAAGGTCTGGATGGCGTGGCCGATGTCGCCCAGGCGTGCGCCGGGCTTGACCTTCAGGATGCCGTGCCACATCGCGTCATACGTCACCGCGCACAGCCGCCTGGCCGCGATCGAGCCTTCGCCGACGATGAACATGCGGCTGGTGTCGCCGTGCCAGCCGTCCTTGATGACGGTGATGTCGAGGTTGACGATGTCGCCGTTCTTCAGCGCCTTGTCGCTCGGGATGCCGTGGCAGATGACGTGGTTGACCGAGGTGCAGATCGACTTCGGGTAGGGCGTGTAGCCGGGCGGCTGGTAGTTCAGCGGCGCGGGGATGGCCTGCTGCACGTTCACGATGTGGTCGTGCGCGATGCGGTCGAGTTCGTTGGTCGTCACACCCGCCCGGACGTGGGGCGTGAGGATGTCCAGGACTTCGGAGGCGAGGCGGCAGGCCACGCGCATGGCGGCGATGTCCGCAGCGGTTTTGATCGTGATCGACATGGGGCGGGATTATCGCACCGGGGGTGGCACCGAGGGTCGGCTAAGCTGACCGCATGGACACCCTCGACAAGATCGAAACCCTCGTCATCGGCGCCGGCGTGGTCGGCCTGGCCGTGGCCCGTGCGCTGGCGCTGACCGGCCGCGAGGTCGTCATCCTCGAAGCGGCCGACGCCTTCGGCACCGTCACCAGTGCCCGCAACAGCGAGGTCATCCACGCCGGCCTCTACTACCCGACGGGATCGCGCAAGGCTGAACTCTGCGTGCAGGGCCGGCAGCAGCTCTACACCTACTGTGCCGAGCGCGGCATCGCGCACCGCCGCTGCGGCAAGCTGATCGTGGCCACCAGCGGCGCGCAGTTGGACAAGCTCGACGCGCTGCACGCCCAGGCCCGCGCCAACGGTGTCCACGACCTGCGGCGCCTGACCGGCGACGAGGCCCGCGCGATGGAGCCGGCGCTGGCCTGCGTGGCCGCGCTGTGGTCGCCCTCGACGGGCATCATCGACAGCCACGGCCTGATGCTGGCGCTGCTGGGCGATGCCGAGGCGGCGGGGGCCTCGCTGGCGCTGTGTTCGCCCGTGACGGGCGGGCAGATCACGCCGGACGGGATCGTGCTGGACGTGGGTGGCGAGCAGCCGATGCAGATCCTCGCCCGCGAGGTGGTCAACGCCGCCGGGCTGAGCGCACCGGCCATGGCCCGCTGCCTGCGTGGCTGGCCAGCGACGCCTGAGGCAGCGGCGCAGCAGCCCGCGCCGCATTTCTGCAAGGGCAACTACTTCGCCTGCAGCGGCCGGCCGGCGTTCTCGCGGCTGGTCTACCCGATCCCCGAGGCGGCGGGGCTGGGCGTTCACGTCACGCTCGACCTGGGCGGCCAGATGCGTTTCGGCCCGGACGTGGAATGGCTCGACATCACCGAGGCCGCACAGATCGACTACGCCGTGGCCCCGGAGCGCGTGCAGGGCATGGCCGAGGCGATCCGCCGCTACTGGCCGGGGCTGCCGGACGACGCGCTGAGTCCGAGCTATTCCGGGGTGCGGCCCAAGCTGGGCGGGCCGGACGCGGCGGCTGCGGACTTCCGCATCGACGGGCCGGCGGTGCATGGCGTGCCGGGGCTGGTGCAGTTGCTGGGCATCGAATCGCCGGGCTTGACCTCGTGTCTGGCGATCGCGGATGAGGTGGTGCGTGCGCTGTCCTGAGGGCATCCTGAGGGCGAACCCCAAGCTCGCCTAAAATCGCACGCTTTCCAGCCCTTCGGGACTCACCGCGTGTCTGCCTCCTCCACGACCTCCACACCCTCCAAGCACCTCCAGCACTTCGAGGGGGGCAACGCGCTCTCCGCGTTCCGCGCCCAGGCGCTGCTGCCCCGCCTGCAGGCCGTCAGTGGCCGCATCGTCGATGTCACGGCGCGCCATGTGCATTGGGTCTGGAGCGATGCGGCGCTGGACCGCGAGAACCTCGACAAGCTCTCGGCGCTGCTGACCTATGGCGACGCCTACACCGCCAGGCCGGAAGGCGAGCTGATCGTCGTGATGCCGCGGCTGGGCACGCTGTCGCCGTGGGCCTCGAAGGCCACCGACATCGCCCGCAACTGCGGCGCCACGCTGCACCGCGTCGAGCGCGTCACCGAGTACCGGCTGGTGCTGAAGACCGGCCTGCTGGACACGTTCAAGGGGGGCGCCAAGCCGCTGACGCCGGACGAGCTGCAGGCCTGTGCGCTGGTGCTGCACGACCGCATGACCGAATCGGCCGCCTTCGAGCGCGACGCCGCCCGCCACCTGTTCGACGAGCAGCCAGCCGAGCCGCTGGCGCATGTCGATGTGCTGGGGCAGGGCCGTGCGGCGCTGGTCGTGGCGAACAAGGACTTCGGGCTGGCGCTGTCCGAGGACGAGATCGACTACCTGGTGAACGCCTTCACGTCGCTGGGTCGCAACCCGAGCGATGTCGAGCTGATGATGTTCGCGCAGGCGAATTCCGAGCACTGCCGCCACAAGATCTTCAACGCCGACTTCACCCTCGACGGCGAGCGCCAGCCGATGAGCATGTTCGCCATGATCCGCAACACCGAGAAGGTGTCGCCCCAGTCCACCGTGGTGGCGTACAGCGACAACGCCTCCGTGATGCAGGGTGGCGTGATCGAACGCTGGATGCCGCAGGGCTATACCAACGCACCGCAGTACAGCGCCCGCGAAGAGCTGGTCCATGTGCTGATGAAGGTCGAGACGCACAACCACCCGACAGCGATCTCTCCGTTCCCGGGTGCTGCGACCGGCGCGGGCGGCGAGATCCGCGACGAAGGCGCGACCGGCCGTGGCTCGAAGCCCAAGGCGGGGCTGACCGGCTTCAGCGTGTCGAACCTGAACCTGCCCGGCACGAACGAGCCGTGGGAACGCGATCCCATCGGCAAACCGGCGCACATCGCCAGCCCGCTGCAGATCATGACCGAGGGTCCGCTGGGCGGCGCGGCCTTCAACAACGAGTTCGGCCGGCCGAATCTGGCGGGCTACTTCCGCGTGTTCGAGCAGGACGTGGCAGGTGTCAAGCGCGGTTACCACAAGCCGATCATGATCGCCGGCGGCCTGGGCACCATCAGTGACAGCCAGACGCACAAGTTGCCGTTCGGCGCCGGCACGCTGCTGATCCAGCTTGGCGGCCCGGGCATGCGCATCGGCATGGGCGGTGGCGCTGCGTCGTCGATGGCGGCGGGCACCAACACGGCCTCGCTCGACTTCGATTCGGTCCAGCGCGGCAACCCCGAGATCCAGCGCCGTGCGCAGGAGGTCATCAGCCACTGCTACGCGCTGGGTGCGAGCAACCCGATCGTGGCCATCCACGACGTGGGGGCGGGCGGCATCAGCAATGCGTTCCCCGAACTGGTGGACGGCGCGGGCAAGGGCGCGACCTTCGACATCCGCAAGGTGCCGCTGGAAGAGACAGGACTCGCACCCAAGGAAATATGGTGCAACGAGAGCCAGGAACGCTACGTCATGGCGGTGACGCCGGAGGCGCTGCCGCTGTTCGACGAGATGTGCCGCCGCGAGCGGGCGCCGTATGCCGTGGTCGGCATCGCCACCGATGACCGC
>JAAFKB010000068.1 GCA_013299055.1 Sphaerotilus sp. | reverse complement strand
TGTTCGTCGTGGCGGTCATCGCGCTGCAGATCGACGCCACCCGCCGCAGCGTGCGCGAGGAGATCACCGCCGGCAACCGCGTGGCCGCGCAGTTGCTGCAGCGGGTGAGCTGGGTCTACGCCAGCGCAGGGCCACAGGCGCTGGTGCAGTTCCTGGAGCAGCTGGGCCGGGTCCGCGCCAACGACATCCGCTTCGAGTCGGACGGCGGGCAGGTGCTCTTCACCTCACCGCCCGCCACCTACAAGCAGGGCCGCTACGCACCGGGCTGGTACAGCGCACTGGTCTCGCCTGCGCTGGAACACCAGGTCATCCAGATGCCCGGCGGTCGGCTGACCCTGCAGACCGAACCGTCACGCTCCGTGCTGGATGGGTGGGACGAGTTCGTGGTGCTGGCCAGCACGGGAGCGGCTGTCCTGCTGCTGCTCAATCTGGCCGTGTTCTGGGGGGTCGGGCGTGCGCTGCGGCCATTGCCCACCATCGTCCACGGCCTGACCCGGCTGCAGCAAGGCGAATACACCGCCCGGCTGCCCCCCTTGCCCGGACGCGAGGCGGCGGTGATCGGCCAGGCCGTGAACCGGCTGGCCGAGGCCATCGAAGCAGAGATCGAGGCCCGCATCCGCGCCTTCGAGGCCGAGCGGACGCTGCTGGAAAGCCGCGAGTTCGCCCGCCGCCTGGAGGCGCACACCGAAGCCGAGCGGCGCGCCATCGCACGGGAGCTGCACGACGAGTTCGCCCAGTCGGTCACGGCCATCCGCTCGCTGGCGCGCACGGTACAGACCCGGCTCGGCGACCGCGACCCCACCAGCGCGCAGGCCAGCGGCCTGATCGCCGACGAGGCCGCACGGCTCTACGAGGCGATGCACGGCCTGATCCCGCGACTGGCGCCGCCCGCGCTGGACGATCTGGGGCTGGCGGACGCGCTGACCGAACTGGTGGATGCCTCGCGCAGCCGCTATGGCGACATGGTGCTGGAGCTGCACCTGCATGGCCTGGAGCAGAGCCAGTCGCTCCCGGTCGAACCCGCCCGCGCCGCCTACCGCGTGGCACAGGAGGCGCTGACCAACGCGCTGCGCCACAGCGGCGGCACGCGGGTGCGCATCTGCGCCGAAGCCGACCCGACCTCGCTGCAGCTCACCATCGAGGACGACGGCACCGGCCTGCCCGACGACTGGGCACGCCGTGGACACTACGGCCTGCGCGGACTGCGCGAACGAATGGCCACGCTGGGCGGGCGGCTCTCGGTGCAGCGCAGGCCCGAGGGCGGCACGCGCGTGCAAGCCTGGCTGCCGATGACCGAACCACAGGGAGAAACGACATGATCCGCGTGATGCTGGTGGACGACCACGCACTGGTCCGCATGGGCTTTCGGATGCTGCTGGCCGAATGCACCGATCTGCAGGTGACCGGCGAGGCCGACAGCGGCGAGCAGGCCCAGCTGAACATCGCGGCGGCGGCACCGGATGTCGTGGTGCTCGACATCTCGATGCCCGGCATGGGCGGACTGGAGGCGCTGCGGCGGCTGCGGGCCCGCGACGGCACGCTCAAGCTGCTGATGCTGTCCGCCCACGACGACAGCGCCCACGCACGGCGGGCGCTGGATGCAGGGGCGATGGGGTTTCTGTCCAAGCGCAGCGCGCCGGAAACCTTGCCGGAGGCGATCCGGGCGGTGGCATCCGGGCGACGCTGGCTGGATGCGGACATTGCGCAGCAGCTCGCCCTGGCGGCGATCGACGGCAGCGGCAATCCGGTGGATCGGCTGTCGTCGCGCGAATTCGAGGTGTTCGTGCAGCTCGCCCGTGGCCGCTCGGTGCAGGACATCGCGGGCGACCTGAAGCTCTCGGCCAGCACCGTCGGCACCCACCTGTACCACGTCAAGCAGAAGCTCGACGTGGCCAATCAGGCAGAGCTGACGCTGCTGGCGCTGCGCTGGGGACTGATCGAGACCTGATCAGTTCGAGGCAGCCGAGGCAGCCGGTGCCGCGCCTGCTGCGCTGGCGCCGTGGGCAGCCGGCTCGTGGCTCTCGACGCCGTGCTTCTCGCCGGTCATGTCGATGTCGCCACCGCTCTTCATCAGGATGAACATCGCCAGCCCGGCGAAGGCCAGAAAGGCCACAACAATCTTCCACATGATCACAACTCCTCTTGGATGAACTACAGGGTAAGAACAAGGTAAGGTCCGCTCGACAAACGAACAAGGCGCCCCTCGCGGGGCGCCTTGTCGGTTCAGCAGGAAGCGGACCGGTCAGTCATCAATCACCGGCGTAGATGTCCACGTCCTTGGTTTCCTTCACGAACAGCATGCCGATCACCAGGGTGATGGCCGCGATCGTGACGGGGTACCACAGACCGTAGAACATGTTGCCGTTCTGGGCGACCATCGCGAAGGCGATCGTCGGCATCAGGCCACCGAACCAGCCATTGCCGATGTGGTACGGCAGCGACATCGAGGTGTAGCGGATGCGGGTCGGGAACATCTCCACCAGCATGGCGGCGATCGGGCCGTAGACCATGGTCACGTACAGCACGAGGACCGACAGGATCATGACGATCTTGACCTTGTCGATCTTGGCCGGGTCAGCCTTGGCGGGGTAGCCGGCTTCCTTCAGAGCGGCCGCGATGTCCTTCTTGAACTGCGCGATCGCCTTGCCCGACGCTTCGTCGAACTTGTGACCACCTGCCAGCAGGACACCGGTAGGAGGCACGATTTCCTTGTCGCCGATCTTGATCGTCGTGGGCGTTCCCGCCGGCACCACTTCGTTCTCGTAGCTGGCCGAATTCTGGGCCAGTGCGCGCTTGGCGATGTCGCACGGATTGGTGAAGTCCACTTCACGGGCGATCGGGCTGCCCTGGAACGAGCAGGTGGCCGGGTCTGCCTTCACGGAGATCTGGGCAGTGGCTTGCGCCTTGGCCAGGTCCGGGTTGGCGGCTTCGGTCAACGCCTTGAACAGCGGGAAGAACGTCAGGATCGCGAGCAGCAGGCCGGCCATGATGATCGGCTTGCGACCGATCTTGTCCGACAGCGTGCCGAAGACCACGAAGAACGGCGTGCCGATGATCAGCGAGGCGGCGACCAGGATGTTGGCGGTGGGGCCATCGACCTTCAGCACACTCGTCAGGAAGAACAGCGCGTAGAACTGACCCGTGTACCAGACGACCGCCTGACCAGCGACCAGACCGAACAGGGCCAGCAGCACGATCTTCAGGTTCTTCCACTGGCCGAACGATTCCGACAGCGGTGCCTTGGAGGTCTTGCCTTCTTCCTTCATCTTCTTGAAGGCAGGCGATTCGTTCATCGACAGGCGGATCCACACGCTGATGGCCAGCAGGAAGATCGACACGATGAACGGCACACGCCAGCCCCAATCCGCAAAGGCTTCTTCACCGATGGCGGTCCGGGTGCCCAGGATGACCATCAGCGACAGGAACAGGCCCAGCGTCGCAGTGGTCTGAATCCATGCGGTGTAGGCGCCGCGGCGGCCGTGCGGGGCGTGTTCGGCCACATACGTTGCTGCGCCGCCGTACTCGCCGCCGAGGGCCAGACCCTGCAGCATGCGCAGCGTGATCAGGATGACCGGAGCGGCCACGCCAATCGACGCGTAGTTGGGCAGGATGCCGACGATGAAGGTCGCAAGACCCATCAGCAGGATGGTGACCAGGAAGGTGTACTTCCGGCCGATCATGTCACCGAGGCGACCGAACACCAGTGCGCCGAACGGACGCACGATGAAGCCTGCGGCAAAGGCCAGCAGGGCAAAGATGAACGCAGCCGACGGATCCAGTCCGCTGAAGAACTGCTTGGCAATGATCGCAGCGAGCGATCCGTACAGGTAGAAGTCGTACCACTCAAAGACCGTGCCTAGCGAGGACGCGAAGATAACCTTCCGTTCCTCTGCCGTCATCGGCGAATTGGCGGCCCGAGCGTTCGCGGGAATGCTGGACATGTGTGTGTCTCCTCGACCAAGAATCAGCGCCGCGACCACGGCGCATGGGGGCACTGTCGAACCAGGCTCTGACCGTTACCTGACAGACAGCCAACAGAACCTTACGAAATCAAGGACAACCCGCACAAAATGTTTCACATTGTGAAATAAAACAGGGATTGCTCACTGGACTAGGGTTAATCCCGTCCAGGAGTCTGGTGTGTTTTCGTGGCGCGCTGGCGACTCGGCAGCGCCTGCCAGACCTGATCACGCTCCTCGGCGCTCCAGCGCGACCACGCCGTGATCTCTGCGATCGTGCGGGCACAGCCGAGGCACCAGCCCGTGGCGGGGTCCATTCGGCAGACATTGGTGCAGGGACTGTTCGGGCGAACGCCCGAAGACACGGTGTGCGGGGTGGGACCGGAAGTGGTGTCCATGGGCCGGATGTGCGTGGGTGAAGCTGAGGATATTCGCACACACCGCCGACCGCGACTCCCGGCACGCCTTCCCCTGCTGCCGGACCGGGACGATCATCGCCGCCCATGTCCTTGCCCGCGCTCTTCACGCACGCTTGTGCTGGTGGTACCCCGACGCTGCCCGACCTGCAAGGCCAGCCGCCGCGGGTGGTGCTGGACACGGGCGTCGTGGTCTCGGCGCTGCTGTTCGGCGGACCGGTGGCGGGACGGCTGCGGCGGGCCTGGCGGCACGGGTTCTGCAGACCGGTGGTCTGCCGCCACACGCTGCTGGACCTGACGCGCCAGCTCGGCCAGGAGCGGCTGGGGCTGAGCATGGTCGAGCAGCAGCAGCTGCTGGGCGAATACCTGCCCTACGTGCTGAAGGTACGCGCGGCCTTGTCAGCGCCAGCCGAGGCGGTGCCAGCCGGGCTGGTCTTCGTGCAGCTGGCGATGGCCGGACAGGCACATGCCGTCGTGACCAGCGACGCGTCGCTGCTGGCCATGGCCGGTCGACTGCCGTTTGCCGTGCTGGCACTGGAGCCGTTCCTGCACCTGCTGCGCGCCATGCCCATCACGCCGGCCCCGCTGCGCGCGGCGCTGTCGCGGCGTTGAGCCACGGCGCGACCGGCATGCGCATGCGCTCGCGGGATGGCCTGCTCGCTCAGGTGGTCGATTTCCTGGCCGTCACTTTCGTGGCGGGCACCTTGGCGGCACGCGGCTCGAACTCGAACACCACCTTGCCTTCCTTCTTGTCGTAGACCAGGAAGGCCTTGAACTTGCGCTTGGTCTTGTTCGAGACGAAGCCGTCCAGCAGCGCCGTCTTGCCGGTGGTCAGCAGCAGCGCCATCTGCTCGGCCGAGACCGGCTGCTGCAGGATGACCTTGCCGGTCTTGAAGTCGCAGGTCGCCGTCGTGCCCACGGCGTGCTCGCAGACGTAGTTCGTGCCATGTTCATGCACCGCGCTGCCGCACTTCGGACAGCGGCCCAGCGACGCCTGCTCGCTGAAATCGACTGATTCGGACTCTTCCGCTTCCTTGCGGGCCTCGTCGCCAAAGTCGAATTCGAGCTTCCAGTTGCCGGCTTCCTCGTCGCGCACCAGCTTCAGCTCGGCGGTGAACGGCCAGCCCGCCTTGGAGCGGAAGCCTTCCAGCGGCCCGATGCGGTGGTCGATCAGGAAGGCTTCGGCCTCGTGCAGCTCGAAGCTCCGGCCGCCGGGGATCTTGCCGATCGAGAAGCCGCAGCCGGCGCTCTGCCCGTCCGAGCCCGTGCAGGTGAAGCGGCGGTAGTTCTCCTTGACCACGCCGCCGCAGTTCGGACAAGAGGCCGCCAGGGTGGCGTAGTCGCCGGGGATGGTGTCGCGGTCGTATTCCTTGGCCTTGGTGACGACACGGCGGGCCATGTCGGCGATGCCGTGCATGAAGGCGGTGCGGCTGAGCTGGCCCTTCTCCATCAGGTTGAGCTGGTGCTCCCACTGCCCGGTCAGCTCGGGCTTGGTCAGGTCTTCCACGGCCAGCCCGCGCAGCAGCGTCATGAGCTGGAACGCCTTGGCAGTGGGCACGAGGTCGCGGCCGTCGCGCAGCAGGTACTTCTCGGTGATCAGCCCTTCGATGGTGGCCGCGCGCGTGGCCGGCGTGCCCAGGCCCTTCTCCTGCATCGCAGCCTTGAGTTCCTCGTCGTCGATGAGCTTGCCAGCGCCTTCCATCGCGCTCAGCAGCGTCGATTCGTTGTAGCGGGCGGGTGGCTTGGTGCGCAGCGCGGCGATCTTCAGCTCATCGGCGGTGACGATCTCGCCCGGCTTGACGGCCACTAGGTTGGCGTCCTCGCCGGCGGCTTCCTTGCCGTAGACCGCCAGCCAGCCCGGGTTCACCAGCACCTTGCCGTTGGTCTGGAACTGGTGCTCCTTGCCGGCGGCATGCACCTGCGTGATGCGGGTCGTGACCATGAACTCGGCCGAGGGGTAGAACACCGCGATGAAGCGTTTGACCACCAGGTCGTACAGCTTGGCTTCGATCTCGCTCAGGCTCCTGGGGGCCTGCAGGGTCGGGATGATGGCGAAGTGGTCCGAGATCTTGGTGTTGTCGAAGATGCGCTTGGTCGGCTTGACATACCCCTCCTTCAGCGCCTTGCGGGCGTGGGTGGCGAGGTCGTGCAGCGGGCCGGGCAGGTCTTCGCTGGCGATCATCTCCAGCGTCTGCTTCGCCACGGCGACATAGTCCTCGGGCAGCGCACGGGCGTCGGTTCGCGGGTAGGTCAGCACCTTGTGCTTCTCGTACAGCGCCTGCGCGATCGACAGCGTCGTCTTGGCCGAGAAGCCGAAGCGGGAGTTGGCCTCGCGCTGCAGCGTGGTCAGGTCGTACAGCAGCGGGCTGGCCTGCGTGCTCGGCTTGGCCTCCTCGCGCACGGTGCCGGACTTGCCGCGCACGGCGTCGGCGATCGCGTTCGCTTCATCGGCGGTCCACAGGCGGTCGCTGCGCCGCTCGGTGTCGTCGTCCTTCTTGAACTTCGGGTCGAACCACTTGCCCTCGTAAACGCCGGCATCGGCCCCGAAATCGGCGCGAACTTCCCAGTAATCGCGGGCAACGTGCTTGCGGATCTTTTCCTCGCGCTCGACCATGATCGACAGCGTGGGCGTCTGCACCCGCCCGACCGTGGTCAGGAAAAAGCCGCCGTCACGCGAGTTGAACGCGGTCATGGCGCGGGTGCCGTTGATGCCGATGAGCCAGTCGGCCTCGCTGCGGCTGCGGGCGGCGTCGGCCAGACCGCGCATGTCGGCCTCGCTGCGCAGCTTGCCGAAGCCGTCGCGGATGGCCTGCGGCGTCATGCTCTGCAGCCACAGGCGCTGCACGGGCTTGGTGCCGACCTTGCTGCCGAGCGCGTACTGCTCGATCAGCCGGAAGATCAGCTCACCCTCGCGCCCCGCGTCACAGGCGTTGACCAGGTCGGTGATGTCCTTGCGCTTGACCAGCTTGACGACCGCACTCAGGCGGCTCTTGGCCTTGTCGATGGGCGCCAGATCGAAATGCGGCGGCACCACCGGCAGGTTGGCGAAGCTCCACTTGCCGCGCTTGACGTCGAATTCCTCCGGCGCCTTGATCTCGACGAGGTGGCCGACGGCGGAGGTGACCACGTAGCGGTCGTTCTCGAAGTGGTCGTCGTGCTTCTCGAACTTGCCACACACGGGGGTCAGCGCACGCACGATGTCCTGTGCGACGGAAGGCTTCTCGGCGATGACGAGAGATTTGCTCATGATGTCCGAACTCTGCTGCGGCACCCGACCCAGCGTCAGGGTGCTCCCTACAATCCATGGTCATACACGCGCACACGCACACACACGGGTACGGCTGCGCGCACGCCCACACCCCCAATCTAACCAATCTCGCACCGCCATGTCTGCACCGCTGCCAGATTCGACCGATCCGACCCTGCCCGCCACCCCGCACAAGCCGGGGCAGCGTCGGCTGCAGGTGCGGCGCTCCGGCGTGCATGGGCGGGGGGTGTTCGCCTGCCGGGCGCTGCGGGCGGGCGAAATCATCATCGAATACCGCGGTGAAGTCATCTCCTGGGAGGAGGCACTGCGCCGCCATCCCCACGATCCGTCCGACCCGAACCACACCTTCTACTTCCACATCGACGACGACCGCGTGATCGACGGCGGCGTGCGCGGCAACGCGGCGCGCTGGATCAACCACGCCTGCGCCCCCAACTGCGAGACCGAGGACGACGGCGGGCGCATCTTCATCAAGGCCCTGCGCGACATCGCTCCCGGCGAGGAGCTGTTCTTCGACTACCGTCTGGTGATCGAGGAACGCTACACGGCGAAACTGAAGAAAGCCTACGCCTGCCGCTGCGGTGCCGCAAATTGCCGGGGTACGATGCTCGGCCCCAAGCGCTGAACCCCCTGCGCACCCGCCCACCCCCCTTCTCACCATGCTGCACTGGGACGCCGAAACGCTCTGGCAAGACCTGGAACCGCGCCGCCCCGGCCTGACGGTCGAGGTGCTGGCCGAGACCCCTTCCACCAACACGCTGCTGCTCGACCGCGGGCGGCGAGGCGACGACGCGCCGTGCCTGCTGGTCGCCGAATGCCAGACCGCTGGCCGCGGGCGGCTGGGCCGGCCCTGGTGGTCACAGCCAGGACAGGCGCTGACCTTCTCGCTCGGCCTGCGGCTGGCACCGGCCGACTGGAGCGGGCTGTCGCTGGCGGTCGGCGTGGCGCTGGCCGAGGCGCTGGGGCCACAGATCGGCCTGAAGTGGCCCAACGACCTGTGGCTGCGCGGCGATGACCGCAAGCTCGGCGGCATCCTGATCGAAGTGGCGCCCGTGGCGGAGCCGGGCGGGCACCCTGGCGAGCGTTGGGTCGTGGTCGGCGTCGGGCTGAACGTGACACCGCGGCCCGGCATCCTCACCGGCGCCGACACCTTCCGCACCGGCTACGCCCACCTGCAGGAGTTCGACCCGGTGCTGACGGCCCCGCAACTCCTGCACCGTGTCGCCCGGCCGCTGCTGGAGGCCGTGCGGGCCTTCGAGACCGACGGCCTGGCCCCGCTGCACGACCGCTATGCCGCACGGGACGTGCTGGCCGGCCGCACCGTGCAGGCAGGTGGCATCACCGGGGTCGCCTGCGGCCTGTCGGCGGATGGCTCGCTGCAGGTACGCGATGCCGCCAGTACCGTCCATGCCCTCCACAGCGGCGAAGTGAGCGTGCGTCCATGCTGAGAACCCTGGTCATCGTCCTCGTGCTGGCCAACCTGGGTTTCTACGGCTGGAGACAGGGGGGACTGACCGATGTGCTGGGCCTGTCGCCCGATGGCGACCGCGAGCCGCAGCGCCTGGCCCTCCAGGTGGACCCGACCGCCCTGCGTGTGCTCCCCCCCGGTACCGCCGTCCGACCGAACACGGTCGCCAGCGCCGCTGTCCCCGCTCCGGCGCAGGCCCCCGCCCCGGACACCCCCGCCACGGTCGCCCCTGTCTGCCTGGAAGCAGGCCCCTTCACCCCGGCCGAGTGGCGTCTGGCCGAAAACGCCCTGCGCAACACGCTCGGCGAAGGTCCGTGGCAGCTCACCACCCGCGAGAAGCCCGGCAACTGGATGGTCTACGTCGGGCCCTACAAGAGCCGCGTCATCATGGACAAGCGCGCCGACCAGCTGCGCCGGCTGGAGATCGCCTTCGAGGAGCCGCAGGATCTGCCCGAGGAGTATCTGCCGGGCTTCCTGTTCGGCCGCTACGGCGTCGAAGCCGATGCCCGTGCGCTGCAAGCCCGGCTGACCGCCCAGAAAGTCAAGTACGTGCGGGTGGTGCCGCTGGTCAAGCCGACCGCGCTGCACACGGTGCGCATCCAGAAGGCCGATGCGGACATCCAGGAACAGGTCGCCGCCCTGCGCCCCCGCCTGAGCGGCCACACGTTCGAGCCCTGCAACCGCCCCTGAAACGCATCGACCTGCCTCCTCGGCTGCCGCAACAGCACCCGATCAGGCTCGGGTTCAGGCGACATGGACAAGGTTCACGGGCAGGGGCTCCACAGCATCCGCTGGCGGTCCGCGCTGGCCAGCACGGACCCGGCCAAACCAGTCCAGAAGCCCGTACTTCCTCCCTCCCTCATGCCGCAGCGGGCACGGTGGTGGCACCGGTGGTGCCGCTGGGTGTGGTGCCAGGGGTGAACCCAGCGACCGCAAGGCCAACGGCCAGTGTGCGAGCGGGGACGACTGCGCGCTACACAGCACCACCTGTCACGGTGTTCGCCAGAGCCGCCTACTCGACACCGAGCTGCGCCCACAGGTAGGCGAACTCCAGCGCCTGCAGATGCGCCCGCTGCGTGTTGTCGGCGGCGCCACCGTGGCCGCCCTCGATGTTCTCGACGTACAGCACTGGGTGGCCCATCGCCTCCAGCCTGGCGACCATCTTGCGGGCATGGCCCGGGTGGACGCGGTCGTCGCGGGTCGAGGTGGTGAACAGCGCACGCGGGTAGCGCACGCCGGCGCGGACGTTCTGGTACGGACTGAACTTCTCGATCCACGCCCACTGCCCGGGCTGGTCCGGATCGCCGTATTCCGCCATCCACGACGCGCCCGCCAGCAGCCGGTGGTAACGCCGCATGTCCAGCAGCGGCACCTGGCAGACGACGGCGCCGAACAGGTCCGGCCGCTGCGTCATCGCCGCCCCCACCAGCAGGCCGCCATTGCTGCCACCCATGATGCCGAGCCGCTCGGGGCGCGTGACCTGCGTGCGCACGAGGTCTTCGGCGACCGCGAGGAAGTCGTCGTAGCTGCGCTGCTTGTGTTCGCCGACCGCGGCCTGGTGCCAGGCCGGGCCGAACTCGCCGCCGCCGCGGATATTCGCCACCACCAGCACGCCACCGCGCTCGTACCACGCCAGCCCGAAGCCACCCGAGTACCACGGCTGCATCGACACCTCGAAGCCGCCGTAGCCGTAGAGCAGCGTCGGGTTGTCGCCGTCGTCGCGGCTGGCCTTGGAGCGCACGAGAAAGTACGGCACCTGCGTCCCGTCCGCGCTGGTGGCAAAGCGTTGTTCGGCGGTCATGCCGTCGCTGTCGAAGTAGCGCGGGCGCTGCTTGAGGACTTCCAGCGCGTCCGTGCCGGCACGGGCCAGCATCAGCGAATCGGGCGTCAGGAAATCGGCATACGTGACCCAGTAGTGCTCGGCCAGCGGATCGTCCGGCGTGTGCGGGTCGTGCAGCGCCGCGATGCCCAGCGTGCCGGGACCGGGCAGCGGCACGGCGCGGCGCTGCCACTGGCCGTCCACCAGCGTCAGCTCCTCCACCCGGTTGGCCACCTGGTCCAGCACGTTCAGCAGCACATGCCCGCGGGTCCAGGCGCTGCCACCCAGCGAGCGGGTCGCGGTCGGGGTGAACAGCGCGGTCCACTGCGGGCGGCCGGCGAGCAGGTCATCGGCCTGCGCCACCAGCAGCGAGCCGGCGGGGTGCGTGGTGTCGCCTTGTGCCGATGCCTGCACCAATTCGCTGCGCAGCTCCATCACCGCCCAGTGCTCGTGGAACCCGAGGCTGGCGTCGGCGGGCTTGTCGAGGTGCTGCCGCGTGCCGTCCTGGCCGACCAGCCACATCTCGGTGGTGTAGAAATCGACCGAGCGGCCGTGGATCACGCGCTCGAAGCCGGGCGTGTCGTCCACGCTGACCCAGGCGGAGACATCGCTGGTCTCGCCCTCGTGGACCGTGACGGCGGCGCTCAAGGGCGTGCCGCGCTGCCAGCGTTTGATGACCCGCGGATAGCCGGAGTCGGTGAGCGCACCGGGGCCGAAGTCGGTGCCGACGACCAGCGTGTCGGCGTCGAGCCAGCCCGCGCTGCTCTTGGCTTCGGGCAGGGTGAAGCCGCCTTGCGCCTCGGTGAGGAAACGCTTGTCGATCAGGTCGAACTCGCGCACCACGGTCGCATCCGCCCCGCCGCGGGACAGCGAGAGCAGGCAACGCCGCCACTCACCGCCCGGCTGCGCTGGCGCCAGCACGTCCTCGCCATGCCAGACCCAGTTCTCGCCTTCGACAGCAGCGAGCGCGTCCAGGTCGAGCACGTTCTCCCAGTCCGGCGCCGGCTGCCGGTAGCTCGCCAGCGTGGTGCGTCGCCACAGGCCGCGGACGTGCTGCGCGTCCTGCCAGAAGTTGTAGAAGTGCGGGCCGACGCGGCTGACATGGGGAATGCGCTCCCGGCTGTTCAACAGCGCCAGCAGCCGGGGCTTGAAGCCGGCGTACTCGGGGCGGGCGCAGAGTTCGGCCTGCGCGCGGTCGTTGTGGGCGCGCACCCAGTCGAGCGCGGCCTCGCCCTGCACGTCTTCGAGCCAGAGATGGGGGTCCAGCGGTTCGGTCATGGTGCGCTTTCGGCAGCGGACTCGGCGTAGGGATCGGCAAAGCCCAGAGCCGCCAGGATCTCGCGTTCGCGCTGCTCCATGCACTCGGCGGCTTCCTCGTCGTCCTCGTGGTCGTAGCCCTGGGCGTGCAGCGTGCCGTGGACGAGCAGGTGGGCGTAGTGGGCCAGCAGTTCCTTGCCGTTCGCGGCGGCTTCGGCTTCGACCACCGGCGCGCACAGCACCAGGTCCGCCGACACCACCGGCTCGGCGCTGTAGTCGAAGGTCAGCACGTTGGTCGCGTAGTCCTTCTGGCGGAAATCGAGGTTCAGGCGCTGGCCTTCCTCGGCCCCGACGATGCGGACCGTGATCTCGCCGGGCAGCTCCAGCGCGGCGCGGACAAACCGCATCACCTTGTGACGCGGCAGCACGCTGCGGTGGCGCGGATCGGCGAATTGCAGGGACAGGCTCAGTTCAGGGCGGGCAGCAGGCATGGCGGATCTTCAGTGTTCGGGGTGGTCGGCGGTCGGGGTGGGCCGGGCCGCGTCGTAGGCTTCGACGATGCGCGCCACCAGCGGATGGCGCACCACGTCGGCCGAGGTGAAGCGGGTCATCGCGATGCCGCGCACGCCCCGCAGGATGCGCGCCGCGTCGGTCAGGCCACTCACCTGCCCTTTCGGCAGATCCACCTGCGTGGTGTCGCCCGTCACCACGCAGCGTGAGCCGAAGCCGATGCGGGTGAGGAACATCTTCATCTGCTCGGGCGTGGTGTTCTGGGCCTCGTCGAGGATGACGAAGGCGTGGTTGAGCGTGCGCCCGCGCATGAAGGCCAGCGGGGCGACCTCGATCTGGCCCTTCTCGAACGCCTTGCCGACGCGGTCCATGCCCATCAGGTCGTAGAGCGCGTCGTAGAGCGGGCGCAGGTACGGGTCGACCTTCTGTGCCAGATCGCCGGGCAGGAAACCGAGCCGCTCGCCGGCCTCGACCGCTGGCCGCGTCAGGAGGATGCGCTGCACCGTGCCGCGCTCCAGCGCATCGACCGCGCACGCCACGGCCAGGAAGGTCTTCCCGGTGCCCGCCGGGCCGAGGCCGAAGGTGATGTCGTGGCCGAGGATGTTGTGCAGGTAGGTGGTCTGGTTGCGCGTGCGGCCGGCCAGCTCGCTGCGGCGGGTGCGCAGGACGATCTCCGGCTCGGCGCCCGGCTCGTCCACCCCGTCCCCTGCGTGGACCACGCGCAGCGCAGGCGCATCGTCCTGCATCGCCTGCACCAGCGCGAGCTGCAGCTCGGCGGGGTCGATCGCCTCGGCGGCGCGGTCGTAGAGCTGCTGCAGCAGGGCGACCGCACGTTCGGCGGCGCGGCGGGCGCCCTCGACCCGGAACGATTCGTTGCGGCGGCGGATGCTGACATCGAAGGCGGCTTCGATGGTGCGCAGGTGCGCGTCGAGCGCGCCGCAGACATGGGCGAGCCGGCGGTTGTCCTGGGGAATGAAGGCGTGGCGCAGGATCACGGGTGGAATGTGAACTATGAGGCAGGGGCCGGGAGCGTGATTGTCGCCGCGCCGCCGGTACGCCCGTGGTCCGGCAGAATCAAAAGCTTCGCCTTGCCCGGCTGTCTTTCGCCCTTCTTCTTCCGGATTTCACACCCCAGTGGCCACGCCTCCCGCGCCTGCGACAACCGTACTTTCGCCCGGCTGGCTGACCCAGCTCCGCACCCTCGGCACCGGTCGCGGCCGTCCGCTGCTGATCGCGCTGCACCCGGCGCGCTGGGGGCTGATGGTGGTGGCGCTGATCCTGATCGGGCTGTGGATGGTGGAGATCAGCGGCCGCCCCAGTCCCGAAGGCATCACGACCATCCGCAACGCCGTGGTGGTGCGCGCCCCGACCCGCGAGGTGCCGGTCACCGGCGCGGCCCGGCTGATCACCCTGCCCGACGTCTGGGACCACTCGCCCAAGGCCATGGCGCCGCTGTGGTACCAGCTGCGTTTCGACCTGCCCGCCAACGCCAACCCCGCGACGCTGCAGGGGCTGTACTTCGAGCGGCTGTGTGCGGCCTATGAGGTGCGCATCAACGGCTTCCGGCTGGCCGCCCGTGGCAGCGTGTCCGCGCCGCAGCCCTACAACTGCCTCGATCCGGTGCTGATCACGCTGCCGCCGGCCTTGCTCAAGCGCAGCGACAACCAGCTCGACATCCAGGTCATGGCGCAGGTGCGCTCGCAGGTGGCGGTGGGCGAGCACGCGGGCTACCTCTCGGCCGTGCGCATCGGGCGCATGGACGCGCTGGAGGAAGAATCGCGCCGCGCCCGCACCTTCAACGTCAGCGCCACGCAGGCCCTGGCGCTGCTGGCCGGGCTGGTGGGCGCCGCGGCCCTGGCGCTGGCCACGCTGACGCGGCTGGCCTATCTGGGCTATTTCGGGGCGGCCTGCGTGGGCTGGGCCTTGCTGTGCGCGCTGCTGACGGGCGCGCGGCTGCCGATGTCGGTGGTGGCGCACGAGTGGCTGATCGGGGCGCTGATGCCGCCGGTCGCCGTCGCCAGCGTGCTCTCGCTGATGCGCTACAGCGGCATCAAGGTGCGCTGGCTGGAGCTGTCGATCGCGCTGCAGAGCGTCGTCGTGCCGCTGAGTCTGGTGATCGCCGCGCCGGACCGCATCAGCCTGATCACCCACCCGTGGATGGTGATCCTGTCGCTGGAGGTCGCCGTGGCCACGGCCGCCTTCCTGCACCGCGCCTGGAACTACTCGCCGGCCGATTTCTGGGTGGTGTGCGCCGCCCTCGGGGCGGGGCTGCTGGTGGTGCTGATCGAGGCGGTGTTCGTGCCTGTCACGCTGCTGCTGCCAGGCAACCACGCACTGAGCATCGCCGTGGTGGTGATGTTCAGCGGCATGGTGCTGCGCCTGTACCAGCAGCTGCGCGGCGAGGTACTGGGGGCCGAACAAGGGCGTCTGCAGGCCGAGCGCAGGGTGCAGGAAATCTCCGCCGACATCGAGAAGAACTACAGCCACATGGCCGAGCTGCGTGTCGAGCAGGTCACCGCCAAGGAGCGCAAGCGCATCGCCGCCGACCTGCACGACGACCTCGGCGCCAAGCTGCTGACCATCGTCCACACCAGCGACAACGAGCGCATCGCCACCCTCGGCCGCGAGGCGCTCGAAGAGATGCGGCTGTCGGTGCGCGGGCTGGGCGGGCGCGCGATGCAGCTCGGCGACGCGATCGGCGACTGGCGCAGCGAGGTGATGATGCGCATGTCGCAAGGCGGGGTCGAGCTGAACTGGAACACGCCCGACGACCTGCTGATGAGCGAGCGGGCCATGAGCGCACGGGCCTATGTGCAGACCACCCGCATCCTGCGCGAGGCGGTGAGCAACATCCTCAAGCACAGCGGCGCCACCCATGCCGAGATCTCGATCCGCCAGGACATCAACGACTTCGAGCTGACCATCTCCGACAACGGCAAGGGCATCCCGATGGAACTGGACGGCAAGCTCGACCGCGGCCACGGCATGTCCACCATGAAGGGCCGGGCCAAGCAGCTCCAGGGCCAGTGTCTGGTGGAGTCCGGGCCGGGCTACGGCACCACGATCCGCCTGACGCTTCCGCTGTGATCTTTCACGAAATACCGCCAATTTCGGCACCACATTCATGTTTCGCGCGCAGGGGCCGATAGAGCCGTCACACTGCCGTCTCGCCTGAGGAACGCTGATGAAAACGATACTGCTGCTCGAAGACCTGCCCGAAATCCGCGCCTGGCTGCGGGCCCTGGTGATGCAGGTATTCCCTGGCTCCACCGTGGTCGAGTCCGCCCGCGTCCACGATGCGCTGCAACAGGTCAACGCCCACCGCTTCGATCTGGCGATGATCGACCTCGGCTTGCCCGACGGCTCGGGTGTCAAGGTGGTGCAGGCGCTGCGCGAGTCGCAGCCGGACGCGCAGTCGGTGGTCGTCACCATCCACGACGACGACGACCACCTCTTCCCCGCACTGCAGGCCGGCGCCTATGGGTATCTCCTGAAGGAGCAGCCGCGCGAGCAGCTGATGGAGCACCTGCAGCGCATCAGCCAGGGTGAGCCGCCGCTGTCGCCCTCGATCGCGCGGCGCATGATTTCCTACTTCTCCGCGCAGGCCAACAAGCCGCTGCTGCAACCGCAGCAGACCACCGACCAGCTCATGCCCAACGTGCAGCTGACCGAGCGCGAGCGCGAGGTGCTGCTGCGCGTGGCCAAGGGCTTCACGCTGCCGGAAATCGGCGTGCAGCTCGGCTTGAGCCGCCACACCATCGCCGACTACGTCAAGCAGATCTACCGCAAGCTCAACGTGAGTTCGCGTGCCGAAGCGGCGCTCGAAGCGCAGCGACTGGGCCTGTTCCGCCGCTGAGCCCCCTCGGCCCCGGCCAGCCGGCGGGTCGTCCCACGCATAATCGCGCCCCATGATCGGACGACTCACCGGCACCCTGGCGGAAAAATCCCCGCCCCAGATCCTCATCGATGTCAACGGCGTCGGCTACGAAGTCGACGTCCCGATGAGCACCTTCTACAACCTGCCCCACCTCGGCGAGCGCGTCACGCTGCACACGCACTTCGTCGTGCGCGAGGACGCGCAACTGCTCTACGGCTTCCTCACGCCCGCGGAGCGCGAGACGTTCCGCCAGCTCATCCGCATCACCGGCGTCGGCCCGCGCATCGCCTTGGCCGTGCTGTCCGGCATGAGCGCGGGCGAGCTGGCACAGGCCGTCAGCACGCAGCAAGCGGGCCGGCTCGTCAAGGTGCCCGGCATCGGCAAGAAGACCGCCGAGCGGCTGCTGCTCGAACTCAAAGGCAAGCTCGGCCCCGATCTGGCGCTGCCGGGTGCGGCGGTGCAGACCGATGCGCAGTCCGACATCGTGCAGGCGCTGATCGCGCTGGGCTACAACGAGAAGGAAGCAGCGGCGGCGATCAAGCTGCTGCCCGCGGACATCGGGGTGAGCGACGGGATCAAGGCGGCGCTGAAGTCACTGGCTAAATAACCAGTTCTTCGCGCCCACGAACCCCTGCGATCGGGCCTTTGACGGACAATCCCCCGCATGGCCATCCAGACCGACGACTTCGCCCCCGCCCCCTCCAAGCGCATCGTCAGCGCCGCCCCGAGCACCCCGCAGGAAGAGGCGATCGAGCGCGCCCTGCGCCCCAAGCTGCTCGACGAATACGTCGGCCAGGCCAAGGCCCGCGAGCAGCTGGAGATCTTCATCGGCGCAGCCAAGAAGCGCTCCGAGGCACTCGATCACGTCCTGCTGTTCGGCCCGCCCGGTCTCGGCAAGACGACGCTGTCGCACATCATCGCGGCCGAACTGGGCGTTAACCTGCGCCAGACGAGCGGGCCGGTGCTGGAAAAACCCAAGGATCTGGCAGCGCTGCTGACCAACCTGGAGAAGAACGACGTGCTCTTCATCGACGAGATCCACCGGCTCAGCCCGGTCGTCGAGGAGATCCTGTACCCCGCGCTGGAGGACTACCAGATCGACATCATGATCGGTGAAGGTCCGGCGGCACGCTCGATCAAGCTGGACCTGCAACCCTTCACGCTGGTCGGCGCCACCACGCGCGCCGGCATGCTGACCAACCCGCTGCGCGACCGCTTCGGCATCATCGCGCGGCTGGAGTTCTACACGCCCGAGGAACTCTGCCGCATCGTCACGCGCTCGGCCGGGCTGATGGGGGCACCGATCGACGCGGAAGGCGCGATGGAGCTGGCCCGCCGCTCCCGCGGCACGCCCCGCATCGCCAACCGCCTGCTGCGCCGCGTGCGCGACTACGCCGAGGTCAAGGGCGACGGGCGCATCGTCAAGCTGATTGCCGACAAGGCGCTGACCATGCTGGACGTGGATCCGAAGGGCTTCGACGTGATGGACCGCAAGGTGCTCGAAGCCATCGTGCATCGATTCGACGGTGGGCCAGTCGGGCTGGACAACGTGGCCGCCGCGATCGGCGAGGATTCGGGGACGATCGAGGACGTGATCGAGCCGTACCTGATCCAGCAAGGCTATCTGCAGCGCACGCCGCGCGGGCGGATCGCGACGCTGGCGGCGTATCGGCACCTGGGGGTCACGCCGCCGACAAAGGCAGGGGCGCTGGGCACTGCGGGCGAGCTGTTCGGCGAGTAGGCTCGCCGCTCGGCCGTTTCAATCGCTTCAGGACAGACTGTGTGCGGGCGTGCCGCCGTCGCTGCTTTCTTCCAGCGCAGCCCCGTCCAGGTGCTGCGTATCCCCCCACCCCACCATCGTCAGCCGCGTCCCGGTGAACAGCAGCCGGTTGATGCTCGCATTGCCGAGCTGCCAGGTGCGCGGCGCCTCGATCGGCATCCCGCAGGCGGCGCGGTAGAGGCAGTCGAGCACGCCGCCGTGCGCCACCATCACCACGGTCTGTCCCGGATGGGCTGCGGCCAGCCGGTGCGCGGTGTCGATCGAGCGTGCGTAGAACGTCCGCAGCGACTCGGCGCCCTCTGGCTCGAAATCCGGCTCGCGGGACTTCCAGCGTTTCACCAGCTCCGGGTGGATGGCCTCGATCTCGGCAACGGTGCGGCCCTGGAACAGGCCGAAGTTCCGCTCGCGCAGGCCCGCGTCGTGGACCACCGGCAAGCCGATGCGCCGCGAGATGGCGTCCGCCGTCGCTGCGGCCCGCACCAGATCGGACGCGTACAGCACCGCGATGTCCTCCTCCGCCAGCGCCTCGGCGGCCCGCTCGGCCTGCCAGTGGCCGGTGGCGTTGAGGGGAATGTCGAGCTGGCCCTGGATACGGGTATCGACGTTCCACGCCGTCTCGCCGTGGCGGATCGCGAGGATGCGGGTGCTGCTGCCGTGGCCCATCGTTCAGACGCCCCAGACGATGTCGTGGTCGGCCGCGTGGGCGCGCTTGAGCATCTCGGTCAGCGGCCAGGCACGCTGGCGCAGGCTGACCTCCTTCGGCGGCGGCAGCGTGCGGCCTTCGGCGGCGGCTTCGGCCTCGGCGTCGCGGCGGGCGCGGTCTTCCTCGGCGATGGCGTGCTCCAGCGCGGCGATCACGGCGGGCATCTGCACAGGCAGGAAGATGCCTTGCGCGGCGGGTTCGCGGCCCACCAGCTTCATCACGCGGTCACCGACAGGGGCGGTCATGATCAGGTCGCCAGCGGCCTTGGACTTGAACTTGT
>JAAFKB010000067.1 GCA_013299055.1 Sphaerotilus sp. | reverse complement strand
GGCTGGCCGAGGGGCGGACGAGGTAGCGGCTGTGCAGCCACTGCCCGTGCGCGGTCAGTTGCCAGCGGCCACCACCGGCCATCGTCGCACTGCGGGCGGTGAGGGCGCCCTCGATGCCTTCGACCCGACGCTGACCGGCCGCGACCTTCGCCGTCTTGTCGAGCGGGTCGGTCATCGGCAGGTTCGACAGCGTCACGCAGAAGGCCGCTGCCCGCAGTTGCAGCCCCGGACGGAGGGCCGCATCGAGTCCGATCTCGGTCTGGCGCGAGGTCAGCGGCGGCAGGAAATCGCCGTCGCGGCTGCGACCGCTGCTCGGCTCCAGGCCGGTGCTGGCGGTGGTGTACAGGCGCGTGCCGGCACCGAGCGCGTGTGGCGCCAGCCGGCGCTGAACTCGTGCGCCAGGGAGCACGCCAGCAGCGTGAAGCGGCTGCCCCACCACCATGAGGTGTCCTGTGTCTGCTCGCGTACCAGTCGCGGTGTCATGCCCAGCGTGGCCGGATCGACGCGATCGAAGTCGGGCTAGGCCACGTCGAGCGTGAAACCGCCGATGTTCTGCACGCCACTGAACAGCAGCCGCTGGCGGTGGCCGCTCCAGCCTGTGCTGCTGCGGTGCTGCACGGGGCCGAAGGTGCCCTCGGTGGTTCGCCGACGGCAGCCCCTGCTTCCCGAATGCGCGGGGGCTGTCCGTGGTGGTGCGGGTGTGCTCGCTGGCCACGGGGGCGCAGGAGATGCGCTGAAGGTGGCGTCGCCTGTCAGTGAACGAAACCGATCGGCGCCCGCTTGCCCGCCCCGTTGTCGGGCAGGTCCGCCAGCACCACAGTGGTGCGCCGCGCCAGCTTGGCGTTGCCGAACGCGGTCATCCACACCCGGCGCATCTCGCGCGGCGCCATCTCGGCGAAGCGTTCGAGCACCGCGTCTGACGGCGTTTCGTCGAAGCGCCGGCCCCATTCGTGCGCGTTGCGGATGCCCACGTACAGCCGCAGCGCGATCCGCCGGGCGGCGTCCGCGTCGGGCATCGGCACCTCGTAGATGTTCATCCGGTTCAGGATCGGCTCCGGGATCGCCCGCTCGTCGTTCGCGGTCGCCACCCAGATCACCTGGCTGGCGTCGATGGCGACCTCGGCGAACTCGTCGGTGAAGCTGTGCGCGGTGTCGTGCTCCAGCAGGCTGTAGAGCGAGCCGAGCGGGTCATAGGCGTGCTCCCCGCCCGCCTTGTCGATCTCGTCCACGACGATCAGCGGATTGGCGTAGGCGCCGTCCACCAGCGTCTCGAACACCTTGCCCGGCCGCGCACCCTTCCACTGGCTCGACGCGCCCGACAGCACCCAGCCAGCGGTGAGCGAACTCATCGAGACGAAGCCCATGCCCGTGCCCAGCAGCTGTGACAGTTCGCGGGCGAAGTGCGTCTTGCCCACCCCCGGCGGACCGAGCAGCAGCATCGGCGTGATCTCCAGTGCATCGCCGCTGTCCTCGCAGAGCGCGAGCTGGCGGCGCACGTCGTCGAGCACGGGGTGGAAGTTGGGCAGGTCGTCATAGAGGTGGTCCATGCGCGGCAGCCCTGAGGGCTTGACCTGGAAACGCTGCGGGCCTTTTTCCAGCATGCGCTCGTAGGTGGCGCGCAATTGCTCGTGGTCCTTGGAGGCCAGCCGCGTGAGCCGGCGTTCGACCTCGTCGAGCTGGTAGAGGGCGCGCATCCGGGCGATGGGGATGGCGCAGACAAGATCGGTGCAGGGCAAGGGCATGCATACCTCCGGGGGACGGTCTGGGATCTCACTCTCTCTGTTGCCTAGCATGACGCAAGCCAGCCCCGCCGCACAGTGGGGAAGCCCCCGCAAGCGCGGGCAGTTCAGGCGATGGTTCAGGGGGACGCCGGGCTTCAAGCGGCGCTGGGCCTGGCTCCCGGCGCTCCTGCTGTACAGCCTGGCGTGTTCGGCTACCGGGATGCGCAGCAGATCGCCAGCCGCGACAGCGACCACCTGCGCCGTCTGGCCGACACCGACGTGCTCACCGGCTGAGGTCGAACACGGATGGACGGGCAGCGGCGCACGGCGTGATACTCCCGGCCGTCTGCTGCTGGTTCACCACCAAGCGGTGCAGCGTCTGCGGCCACATCACCAAGAGCAACCGCCCGACGCAAGCCCGCTTCGAGTGCGAAGCGTGCGGACATGAAGAAAACGCGGACCTGAATCCCGCGAAGAACATACGGGCCGCGGGACACGCGGTCTGGGTCGAAAGACCCGAAACCTGTGGAGCGGAGGTCAGACGCGCCAGACCCGTGAGGGAACGACGCGCAGCCGCGAGGAAGCAGGAACTCGCCGAAGGTCCGACTGCGCAAGCAGTCGTGTCTGCCGGAATCCCCGCCCTTCAGTGCGGGGAGGATGTCAAAGGAGTGCTCCATGTCCGATCTGCTGCGCACGGTGTCGTCTTCCCGCTCTCGGCGCGTGGGGCCGTTGGTCCTGCTGGTGGCCACGCGCAAGGGGGCGTGGATCCTCCACGGTGACGCGAAACGCCAGACCTGGTGCGTGGACGGCCCGCACTTCCTCGGCCACGTCATCAGCCATCTCGTGCTCGACCCCCGCGACGGCCGCACCCTGCTGGCCGCGGCCCGCACCGGCCACCTCGGCCCGACCGTCTTCCGCTCCACCGACTTCGGCCGCAGCTGGACCGAGGCCGCCCGCCCGCCCGCGTTTGCCAAGGCCCCGGTGGGCGAGACCGGCCGTGCGGTGGACCACACCTTCTGGCTCGCCCCCAGCGTGGCCAGCGAGCCGGGCGTCTGGTACGCGGGCACCTCGCCGCAGGGCCTGTTCCGCTCCGAGGACGGCGGCGTGACCTGGGCGCCGTTCTCCACGCTCAACGACGACCCGCAGTTCCGCGAGTGGATGGGCACGGTGCAGGACGGCACGCCCGACGGCCCCAAGCTGCATTCCATCCTCGTCGATCCGCGCGATGCCCGGCACCTGCACATCGCGATGTCCGGCGGTGGCGTACACCAGTCGACCGACGCCGGCCAGACGTGGACGCCGCGCGTGGCTGGGCTGAAGGTGGTGGAGGGCTTCGACCCGGCGGTGATCACCTTCCACGACCCGCACTGCATGCGCCGCTGTCCGAGCCAGCCGGACCGGCTCTACCAGCAGAACCACTGCGGCATCTTCCGCCAGGACCGTCCGGACGCCGACTGGGTCTCCATCGGCGACACGATGTCGGCGAAGGTGGGCGCGATCGGCTTCCCGATGGTGGTGCATCCGCGGGACGCCGACACCGCCTGGGTGTTCCCGATGGACGGCTCCGATGTCTGGCCGCGTGTCAGTCCGCAAGGCAGGCCGGCGGCCTACGTCACCCGCAACGCCGGCCGCACCTGGCAGCGGCAGGACAGCGGTTTTCCGCGCAACCAGGCGTGGTGGACCGTGAAGCGCCAGGCGATGTGTGCCGATGCGGGTGATCCGGTGGGGCTGTATCTGGGCACGACCAGCGGCGCGCTGTGGACCAGCCGCGACGAGGGGGCCGCGTGGGCGCCGCTGGTGCAGCACCTGCCGGAGATCTACGCGCTGGACGTGGTGGATCTGCGGCAGGTGCGGTGCATGCGATGAAGGTGCTGATGCCCTCGGCGCTGCAGTCCTACACGGGCGGCGCGTGGGTCGAGGCGTCGGGCGAGACGCTGGAGGCGGTGCTGCGCGATCTCGACGGGCGCTTTCCGGGGCTGCGCTTCCGCATCGTCGATGAGCAGGACCGCATCCGGCCGCACCTGCGGGTGTTCGTCAACGGGCGGCCGATGTTCGACATCACCGCGCCGCTGCCGCCGACCGAGCAGGTCAACTTCGTGCTGGCGCTGAGTGGTGGCTGACCGGCTGATCTGCCCGCCGCGTCTACTTCACGAAGGTATTGAGCTGAATGATCGGCAGCAGCACCGCCAGCACGATCACCATCACCATCGCCCCCATCACCACGATCAGCAGCGGCTCCAGGATGGTGGCCATCTGCATGGCGCGGCGCTGGACCTCGGCGCCGAGCTGCGTGGCGGCGCGCTGCAGCATCACGGGCAGCTCGCCGGTCTGCTCGCCCAGGCGGGCGAACATCGACAGCAGACCCGGAAAACGCTTCTTCGAGGACAAGGCAGAGGCCAGCGGTGCGCCTTCCCGCACCTGCACCAAGGCGGCCAGCGCATCCGCCCGCATGGCGCGGTTCGACAGCGTTTCCGCAGCGGCTTGCAAGGCCTTCAGGATCGGCACGCCCGACCCCGCCAGCATCGCCAGCGTCCCGGCGAAGCGCGCTGCGTTGTAGGCGCGTGCCAGTCGGCCGACGACGGGCAGGGTCAGCACCACCGCGTCGAGCCGTTCGCGGGTGGCTTCGTTGCGCCGCGCCAGCACGAGCAGCCCGCCTGCTCCGATCAACGCCAGCAGCAGCGCCCAGCCCCAGTGGCGCAGAAACGCGCTCAGGGCCAGCATCGCGCTGGTGAGGAAGGGCAGCGCCTTCTTGCTGCCGGCAAAGACCTGCGCGACCTGTGGCACGACATAGGTGACGAGGAAGATGACGATGACGATCGCCACCACCGAGACGATGGCCGGGTAGAGCGTCGCGCCCACCAGCCGGGATTTCAGCGCCTGGCGTTCTTCGAGGTCGTCGGCGAGCTTTTCCAGCACGCGGCCAAGCTGTCCACTCTGTTCGCCTGCGGCGACGACGGCGCGGTACACGTCGTCGAACTCGCGGGGGGCGCCGCCCAGCGCACGGGCGAAGGGCGAGCCGCCGTTGACCTCGGCGCGCAGGTGGGCGAGCAGGTCGCGCTGGCGCGGGTCTTCGGCTTCGTCGGCCAGTGCGGTCAGGGCGCGTTCCAGCGGCAGTCCTGCCCCCACCAGCCCGGCGAGCTGCCGCGTCCAGATTGCCAGCGTCGTCGAGGTGAACACCCGGCGGCGCATCATCGACCCACCCGCCGCCGCCGTGGCCGCCGCTTCCGAGGCGACCAGCTGCACGTCCAGCGGCACCAGGCCGCGCGCACGCAGCTGCGAGCGCACCGCCTTGGCGTTGTCGCCGTCGAGCAGCCCGGTCTGGGTCTTGCCGGCGGCGTCGAGGGCTTCGTATCGGTAGGCGGACATGGGAAAGGGGACTTCCGTCTCAGTCGCGGGTCACGCGCAGCAGCTCTTCCAGCGACGTGACCCCCGTGGCCACCAGCCGCTCGCCGTCCTCGCGCATCGAGCGCAGGCCCCCCGCACGGGCCGCTGCGAGCACGGCATCCTCGCTGGCGCGGCCGTGGATCAGCCCGCGCACGGCGTCATCGACCACCATCAGCTCGTACACCCCCGTGCGGCCCTTGTAGCCGCTGTGCCCGCAGGCGTCGCAGCCGACCGGGTGCCAGCGGCCATCGTCGCCTGGCCGCTTGCACGCCGGACACAGCTTGCGCACCAGCCGCTGCGCGAGCACCCCCAGCAGCGAGGAACTCAGCAGGAACGGCTCGATCCCCATGTCCGTCAGCCGCGTGACCGCGCTCGGTGCGTCGTTGGTGTGCAGCGTGGCGAGCACGAGGTGGCCGGTCAGCGATGCCTGCACCGCGATCTGCGCCGTCTCGTGGTCGCGGATCTCGCCGATCATGATCACGTCCGGGTCTTGCCGCAGGATCGCCCGCAGCGCCTTGGCGAAGGTCAGGTCGATCTTGGCGTTGACCTGCGTCTGGCCGATGCCGGCGAGCTCGTACTCCACCGGGTCTTCGACGGTCAGCACGTTGGTGGTGCTGGTGTCGACCTGGCCGAGCGCGGCGTAGAGCGTGGTCGTCTTGCCGGAACCCGTCGGGCCAGTGACGAGCACGATGCCGTGCGGCTGCTGGATGCGGCCAGAGAAGCGCGTGTAGGTGTCGCCCTGCATGCCCAGGCCCTGCAGCGAGAACTTGGCTTCTCCCTTGTCCAGCAGGCGCAGCACCGCACGCTCGCCATGCACGCCCGGCAGCGTCGAGACCCGCACGTCGATGGCGCGACCGCCGATGCGCAGCGAGATGCGCCCGTCCTGCGGCAGGCGCTTCTCGGCGATGTCCAGCTCGGCCATGATCTTCAGCCGGCTGATCAGCGCCGCGTGCAGCGCCTTGTTCGGCTGCACGACTTCGCGCAAGGTGCCATCGACCCGGAAGCGCACCGCCGACGAGCGTTCATACGGCTCGATGTGGATGTCGCTCGCGCCGTCCTTGGCCGCTTGCGTCAGCAGCGCGTTGAGCATGCGGATGATCGGCGCGTCGTTGGCGGCTTCGAGCAGGTCTTCCACGGCGGGCAAGTCCTGCATCATCCGGCTCAGGTCGACGGCGCTTTCCACCTCGCCGACCACCGCCGCGGCGCTGGATTCACCGCCGGCATAGGCTTGCGCGATGCGCTGGGCCAGGCGCTCGGGGGCTTCGCGCTCGATGGCGTCCACGGCGTGCAGGCGCAGCACCTCGGCCAGCGCCGAGCGGGGGGCGTCGGCGTCGGCCCACAGGACCAGGCGGTCGCCATCGTCTTCGAGCAGCAGGCGCCGGGCTTTCGCCCAGGCGTAGGGCAGGGGATGGCGCACGGTCAGCGTCCCTGCGTGGGGGCCGGCGGGGACAGCGGCGTGGCCCGCTCGCCCCGGCGCTGCTCGGGCAGGACGGGCGCTTCGTTGATGCCGAGCACCGACGAAGGCTTGGGCTGACCGTCCTGCTGGCGGGCGCGGATCATGTCGTAGCGGTCCAGCGTCAGCGCGTTGGCGTCCTCCTGCGTGCGCATCACGACCGGCCGCAGGAAGACCAGCAGGTTGGTCTTGATGCGCTTGCGGTTCTGTGCCTTGAACAGGTTGCCGAACACCGGGATGCTGGCCAGACCCGGCACGCGGTCCTCGCCGTCGGTGTACTCGTCCTTGAGCAGGCCACCCAGCACCATGATCTGGCCGTCGTCCACCACCACCGAGGTCTCGATCGAGCTTTTTTCGGTGGACGGACCGGCGCTCGACGAGGTCGTGCCGGCGATGACGCTGGAGTTCTCCTGGTAGATCTGCATCCGCACGGTGCCGTTCTCGCCGATCTGCGGCTTGATCCTGAGTGTCAGGCCCACGTCCTTGCGCTCGATGGTCTGGAAGGGGTTGGCCGAACCGTTGTTGGAGCCGGTGTTGGTGAAGCTGCCAGTGATGAAGGGCACGTTCTGGCCGATCACGATCTTGGCTTCCTCGTTGTCCAGGGCGACCAGGTTCGGTGTCGAGAGGATGTTGGCGCCCGTGCTGCTCTCCAGGAACCGCGCCAGCGCACCCAGCGTGTAGACGCCGTTGATCGCCTGGATCAGCCCGACGTTCAGGCCCGCGCCCAGGCTGATGCCCGTGGTGGCGTTCGAGGTGGACAGCGTGACGAGGTTCGATCCGGCGCCGCTGTTGGCGCTGTAGTTGGTGCCGGCGACCACGCCGTACCTGTCGCCGTTCTTGCCCAGCAGACCTTGCCACTGGAAGCCGAATTCGGCGGCCTGGTTGGCGTCCATCTTGACGATCATCGACTCGACGTAGACCTGCGCACGGCGGGCGTCGAGCTGGTCGATGACAGCGCGCAGCTGGCGGTAGACCGGCTCGGGCGCGGTGATGATGAGCGCGTTGGTGGCCGGGTCGGCCTGCACGAAGCCGCCGGTGGACGGGCTGGCCGAGGCGCTGACCGGGCTGGTCGACTGCGTGGAGGCCCCGCCGGCGCTCTGTCCGCCGAGGCCCGCCGACACGCCGCCGCTGGCCGTCGTCGCGCCCAGGCCGGGGCTGGTGCCGCCGGTGTTGCCACCCGCGCTGCCGCCGCCGCCGGCCCCGTAGGCGGAGCGCAGCACGGTGGCCAGCCGCGTCGCGTCGGCGTTCTTCAGGTAGACGACGTAGATGTTGCCGGCCGGGCCGCCTGCGGGGCCGGGCCGGTCCAGCTTGTCGATGACGTTGCGCACGACCGCCAGCCGCGCCGCGTTGGGCGCCCGCACCAGCAGCGAATTGGTGCGCGGATCGGCCATGACCGAGACGCCGCCGGCCATCGCCGCTGGTGCACCGGGCGTGCCACCGGCCGAGGAGTCCGCGAACCGCTGGACCATCGGCGCGAGGTCCGACGCCGAGCCGTGCTTGACAGGGATCACCTCGACATCGGTGGAGGCGGGGGTGTCCAGCGCCGCGATGATGCGGGCCAGGCGCTGCAGGTTGTCGGCGTAGTCGGTGATGACCAGCGTGTTGTTGCCGGGGTTGGCGTTGATGGTGTTGTTGGGCGTGATCAGCGGGCGCAGCACGGTCACGAGGTTGTTGACGTTCTCGTGCTTGAGCGGGAAGACCTGCGTGAGGATCTGGTCGCCGTTGCGCACGACGTTGCCGACGGAGACGGTGCCGGTCTGCAGCTTGGCCTCGGCTTCGGGCACGACCTTGAGCAGCCCGGCGACATCCACCACCGTGAAGCCCAGCCCGCGCAGCACCGAGAGGTAGTTCAGGAAGGCTTCGCGTTCGCTCAGCGGCTGCTCGCTGTAGAGCGTCATCTGGCCGCGCACGCGGGGGTCGACCAGGATCTGGCGCTTGATGATGGCGGCCATGGCGCGCGAGACCGCCTCGATGTCCGCGTTGACGAAGTTCACCGTCACCTTGGCATTGGCGGCGGGGCGGCGGCTGGTCTGCTGGGCTTGCAGCGGGGTGAGGTGGCCGAGCACCAGGGTGCCGGCCAGCGCCGCGGCGAGCACGCGGCGCGGGGCGGAGGGGCGGGGGCACAGCGTCATGGTCATCCGATCGTGAGCAGGGAGCGCGCGCCTTGGCGCCGTCCGATGATGTTGAGCAGGTTGTTCAGGGCGGGGCGGTCGGCGTCGGTGGCGGTGGCTTCGCCGCGCAGGCGCAGGCCGCCCTGGCTCCAGCTGCCGGCGCCGCTGAGCCGCAGCGCGCCATCCAGCGTGTCGAGCGTGACCACGGCGGTGCCGGCCTGCGCCGGGTCGCCGCTGAGGGTGACGCGGTAGCTGCCCAGCCGGGGCAGGGTGGACAGCCGCGAGGAGAAGTCGCGCAGCTCCAGCCCCGCCGTGCCCGCCATGGCGAAGCGGCCTTGTACCCAGCCCAGCGAGAGATTCTGTGTGGTGAGCCGCAGGGCGCCACCGGGGCGCAGGGTGTTCCACGGCGTGCCGAGTCCGACCAGCCAGGCCGCCGGCCACTGGCCCACCCAGTCGCCCTGTTCCGGCGTGCCGGGCTGCACCGAGACCTGCACCTGCCCGAGGCCCGGCCGCACCAGCAGCCGCTGCTCGCCATTGAGGCAGCAGTCGTGGCGCAACGCCAGCTGCACGGCGGAGGTGGTGGGGCGCAGCGTCCACTGGATGCGGCCGGGCAGGGCGCGGGCGTCGCGGCTGCCGGCGCCTGCACCGAGGATCAGCACGGCGTCGCCCGACCAGACCGTGCCTTGCGCGTTGGCGAGCTGCACGCGCTGCTGCGTGGCGGTGGCGACGGCCTGCGCGAGCCAGTGGGCCGGCGCGAAGGCGATCAAGGCGACACCCGCGCCGACCACCGCGCCGGCGATCGCCCAGCGCCGGCTGGCCCGCGCCTGCGCCACCCAGCCGTGGCCGGCGGGACGGCGGTGGGCGCTGCCGAAGATCGACGGGTGGGCCGAGGGCTGGTAGGTGGGGCGCCAGGTGCTGCCGTGCAAGGCCATGGGGGGTCGGCTCCGTTCAGCGGGGAAGGGGGTCGGCGGCGGGCAGCGTCAGCACGAGATTGCCGCTGTAGCCGTTGCCGGCGCGGCCCAGCTGGGCTTCGACCACGCGCACGCGGGCAGCGGCCCGGACCTCGGCCAGCCAGGCCATCATGGCCGCCGGCTCGACTGCGGTGAAGGTGACGCTCAGCCGGTCGCCGCTGCGCTGCAGGCGTGCGGCGGCGCCCAGGCGCTGGGTGGCGGACTGCAGGGCGGCATCCGCCTGGGCGGGCTCGACCGGGGGCAGGGCACGCAGTTCGGTGGCTTCTGCCGCCAGACGCCGCATCTGGGCGAGCTGGGCGTCGAGCGCGGCCTGCTGGGCGGGGGCGGTGCGCAGGGTCTTGAGCGCGGGCTGCACGCCGATGCTCCAGACCACGAACACCAGCAGCAGCCCCAGCCCCACCGTGGCGCCGAGGCGCTCGCGAGGGGCCAGCGCCTGCCAGCGTTGCTGCAGCGGGGCGAGCTGCTGGCGCAGGGTGTCGGAGCGGGGCAGGGTGGCGAGCTTCATCGGGCGACTCCGGCACCCGCGCCAGCGGCGGCGCGGCTCAGGGTGATCTGCTGGTCGGTGGTCTCGACGAACCAGCCCGCCGGCTCCAGCGTGGCGCGCATCTGGGCGACCTCGGCCGTGCCGATGCCGGGCGCGCCCAGCGAGAGGCGGCCGTTTTCATAGCGCAGCACCTGCGGCGCCTGCCCTTCGGGCCAGACACTGGCGGCGGCTTGCAGCAACGGCTCCAGATCGGTGTCGCCAGGACGGCCGGCGCTGGCGCGCAGCTGCTCGTTCTCGCGGGCCATCTGCAGCGGTGCGTCCAGCACGGCGCGCACCTGCGGGTGGGTGGTGCGCAGCAGGTTGGCGATGGCGGTGCGGCGGCTCTGGAGTTCGCTGCGCTGCATCCAGGCCCAGGCGTTCAGGCCGACGAGGTGGGCCAGCACCAGTCCGATCAACCCGAGGCGCACGGGTCGCCAGGCGGGCGTGAGGAACTGCTTGCCCGCGTCGCGCAGCAGTGCCAGGCCCCGGTGGCGGGCGGCCAGCTCGAACTGGCGCAGGTTCCAGCCGCTCTGCGCCGAGGCCAGCAGCCGCGCGCCTGCGCCGAGCACCTGCACCGGTTGGCCCAGCCAGCGTTCGGCCGGTGCGGCGGCGGCGGGGTCGGCGGTCCACAAGGTGTTGTCCGCCAAGGGTTCGGGCAGCAGGCCGCGGGCGAGGCTGCCCTGCAGCGGCCAGGTGCCCACGCCCTGCGCATCGGCCCAGGTCAGCACGGTGCGTGGCTTGTCCTCGTCGGCCGGGACGTGGAAGTGGCCGTGGGCCTGCGTGTCCGGCCACAGGCCTGGCACGACCCGGTCCACCACGAGACCGGCCGCCTCCAGCGCGGCCAGTTCGGCGCTCAGGCTGGCGCGGTCGAGCGCGGCCACCCAGGTCTCCTCGCCGGGGCGGGCGTCCGGGGCCAGGCACAGGTGGAGCTGGTCCACTTCGTCGAGCACCTGTTCTTCCAGCAGCCCCGCGAGCGCGGCGCGCAGCCGGGCCGCCGGCGCCTTGGGGCAGGTGATGCGGTGGAAGGCGACATCCGCCGGGGCGAGCACGGCCACCACGGAGGTGGCCTTGGGCAGGAGCGACAGGGCGCTGCTGCCTTCGGACTGGATGGTCTGCCCGTCCGGGCTGAGCACGAAGGCCAGCTCGGTCCGGGTGCCCGGGGCGTGCGCCGTGCCGCGGGCCTGCGGGTGCAGCCGGGTGCGGGTGGGCAGTTGGAGGACGAGCAGGCTCATGGGCGGGGTGGAGGTGTCGGGGCGATTGTAGGTGCCGGCCCGTCGGGCCACCGTGAGAGACGGCCGGTCTGGCGCGCGGTGTTCACCGCTGCAGCGCCTGCTCCAGTTCGGCCAGCGCGCGCAGGCGCTGGGTGGACAGCGTGCGCACGTCGCGGCCGTTGCGCTCCAGCAGCGAGCGTTGTGCCACCGTCACCTGGTCGAGCCGCAAGGCGCCGTAGACGATGAAGTAGCTGGAGTTGACGCTGACGCGCCGCCCGTCGGTGAGGGCGCGTTCACCCAGCACGGCCTTGGCGTCGGCGGGGGTCTTCAGGTGCTCGCGCAGGCGGGATTGCACCAGCCGCTCGGCACTCGCCAGGTCGATGCCCGGCAGCACCGCGGCGATCACCTCCTTGGGCGCGGTGTTGAGGTTGACCGGGGTCTCGCGGGGCAGCAGCACGACATAGGGGCGCAGCTGCCGCACGGTGGTCTCGTCCAGACCGAGCCAGACGAGGTCGTCGACGGACACCGGCATGAGGGGGGTGGTGGGGGCGGTGCTGCTGCCGGTGCTGGTGGCGCCGTTGCCCGCTTCGGCCGGCGCTTCGCTGCCACTGCCAGGCGTGGCGCGGCGCAGGGCGTCGGCCAGGCGGGGCGCGATGTCGCCGTTCAGCCCGAGGAAGCCGCACAGGCGCTCCAGCGTCTGCAGCTCGCCGGGGCTGACCTTGCCTTGCTGGATGAGGTTGCGCAGGTTGTAGCGCGCCTGGGCGTCCTCGATGCGGCCGGAGAGGAACGCGTCGGGCGCGTCCTCGGCCATCGCGCGGTCGGCGGCCAGGAAGGTGGACAGCCGCGCCTCGGCCAGCGGCGCCGCCCATGGCTCGCCCAGGTGGTCGGCGCCGCCTTCGCGGGCGTCTTCGCGCAGGATCATCCGGGTCCAGTCCAGCGCGCCCTGCAGCACCCACTGCGACTGGGTCTGTGCGCGCTCGGCGGCTTCGACCTGCAGGGCGCGCCACTGCTGCCAGACCATGCCGGACGCGAGCGTGGCCACGATCGTCACCACCAGCATGGCCGTCAGCAGCGCCGCGCCGCGCTGCCGGGGCGGGCGGGGCGGGCGGGGCAGGCGTGGCGGGTTCATGGATGCACCAGCCTGACTTCACGGGTGAGCGCGCCCTCGGCCGCACCGCCCGGCGCGAAGGCGATCACCAGCCGCAGGCCGTCGGGCAGGGCATCGTGGTTGACGGCCAGGGGCGGTGCGGCGCTGACCACGCCGTTGTCCACCCCGGAGGCGGCCGGGTCGGGGGGCGGTGCCTCGGCCGGGGTGGGGGCCTGGGTGACATCGCCGCTGGACTGGGCGTTGCTCCAGCCGTTGCTGCTGGTCAGGAAGACAAAGAGCTGCCACTGCGCGACGTGCTCCAGCATCGCCAGCGTGCCCGGCTCGTTGCCGAGCAGCTGGTAGCTGCGCATCCAGTGCTCCTGCAGCGTGTCGAGCGCGGTCGACGGCGGCGCGCTCCAGCGGTGCAGCCCGCCGCTGCGCAGCGTCCAGGCGACCACCTGCACCCCCTCGGGCTGGCGCCGGGTCATGCGCAGCGTGGCGCCGTCGAAGTTCAGACCCGGCACGACCTGGGTGTCCACCACCGCCTGCACGTCGGCCTCCCACTGCGCCAGCACAGTCTGCAGCCGCAGCAGCCGGTCCATGCGCGCCTGGGTCGATTCGCGGCTGCGGGCAATGGCGTCGACCCCCTGCCAGGCCATCGCCGACATCAGCGCCAGGATGAACAGCGCCACCAGCACCTCGATGAGCGTGAAGCCCTGCTGGGGGCGCCGGGTACGCGGTCGCGGGCGGTGAGAGGCGGCGGTCGGGGGCATGGCTCCTGGGGGCTCAGAGGCGGGACATCACGGTGGTGTAGAGCAGCAGATGCTGGCCTTCGGCGTCGAGCACGCGCACGTCGATGCGGCGAAACAGCGGGTTCGGCGTCGGGCGGACCGAGACGCGGCCCTGGTAGGTCTGGCCCACCTGCTCGCAGGGGAATTCGCTGTCGCCGATCGGCGGCAGCTGGCGCTCCAGCCGCAGCCGGGTGAGGTAGTTGTCGGCGCACCATTGCCCGGCCAGGGTGTCGGCCAGGCGCTGGGTGTTGGTGGTGAGGGCGCCGGCCGCCTTGATGCCGGCGGCCAGCGTGATGGCCACGATCGCCAGCGCGACCAGCACCTCGATCAGCGTCAGCCCCTGCTGTCGTCGCTCACTGCGCGGGCGTGGCATCGGGGGCTGGGGCAAAAGGACTGAGGCCGTCGGTGGACAGGCGCAGACGCTGGTCATCAAGCTGCAGCACGACCGTCTGGGCGGGGATCACCGGCTCCGGCCCCAGCAGCAGCCCGGCCTGTCCGGGGGACAGCACCACGCCGATGCGGCCGGCCAGTTCGGGGTCGGCCCAGCGGTCGGGCAGGCCGTGGTCCTCGGGCAGGCCGGTGAAGTGGAAGTCCGGGACGGGCTGGTCCGGGCTGTCGGTGGCGGTCTGGCGGGGGCGGCCGGCGATCCAGCGCACGGGCACGCCCAGCGAGCGCGCCTGCACGCGGGCGGTTTCGAGGATGGCCACCAGCCGCGTGGCCTCGCGCTCCAGCCGCGTGGCGGCCGGATCGGGCAGGGCCAGCGTCACGGCGGCGCTGGCCAGCGCGATGATGGCCACCACCACCATCAGCTCCAGCAGCGTGAATCCACGGGAACGTTTCACCGGCTGCCGTGCCGGTTCACTGCCAGGAGCCGATGTCCGCGTCCTTGCCCTCGCCGCCGGCCTGACCGTCCGCGCCGTAGCTGAACACGTCGATCGGCCCCTTCACGCCGGGGTTGGCGAACTGGTAGGGGCGGCCCCAGGGGTCGTTGGGCAGCTTGTCGAGCGTGGGCTTCCAGTTCGGCGGGATGGGGCCGGTGGTGGGCTTGGCGACGAGGGCTTGCAGACCTTGCTCGCCGGTCGGGTAACGCTGGTTGTCCAGCCGGTAGCGTTTCATGGCTTCCATCAGGCTGTTGACATCGGTGCGGGCGGCCGTGACCTTGGCCTCGTCCACGCGGTCGAGCACGCTGGGCACCACCAGCGAGGCCAGCACCCCGATGATCACCAGCACGACCATCAGCTCGATCAGGGTGAAGCCGCGCTGGGCGGCGATTCGCAACGGTGGCAGCGATTTCATGGCGTCAGGATCTCGGCAGGGGATCGGTTGTCGCTGAGCTCAGCGGGGCCGTCGATCATAATCCGCCCCCATGGCAGCACGATGGACAGCATGGTTGGTGTGGGCCGCGCTTGCGGGAAGTCTCGTGTTCTGGGGCTTGCGGCTGCTTGCGCGCCCTGGGGCCGTGCCCGCGCAGGTGCAGACGGTGGCGATCGACCAGGCGGTGCGTGGCGATGTGCTGCGCCTGCTGGGGGCGGTGGCGCCTGCGGGCGGGGCGGCTGCCCCGCCGCCGCCGCCGGCGGCCGCCCGCTTCAAGCTGGTGGGGGCCGTGGCCTCGACCGGCGGCGGTGGCGCGGGCTGGGCGGTGCTGTCGGTGGATGACCAGCCGCCGCGGGTCGTGCGGGTGGGTGGCGTGCTCGACGGCGAGTGGGTGGTGCAGGCGGTGACGGCCAAGGGCGTGCGGATCGGCCCGGCGGGCGCGCCCGCGCAGCTCACGCTGGACCTGCCGCAGCTGCCGCCGCCCGCCACGGGCACGTTGCCGGGGCTGGGCGCAGCGGGTGCCGCCGGGCGCACGGTGCCGGGGCAGCCGTCGCAGACGCCGGCGCAGCCCCCCCTGCAGCCGGAGATCCAGCCCCAGATCCAGCCGCCGATGCAACCCCCACCGCTGCAGCAGCAGCCCCCGTCCGACCCCGGCAGCGTCACCGGCGGCATGGACCCTAACCAGGCCCGCTGATCAGGGCATCCGGAGGAAGGCGTGGTCGAGACTGTCGGCAGGCGACGTGCTGGCCGGCTCGCTCGGGACTGGCAGCGGCTCCACCGGGTCGACCACGTCCGTCAGCAGCGCCGCCGCCGAGCGCACCAGCGGCCAGCTCAGCGCGATGCCGGTGCCGTCCAGACTTTCCAGCCCGAGGGCCAGCAGCGCGTTGTGGTCGAAGCCGGCCAGCGCGGTGTCCAGACCGTGGTGGTCGCTGCTGCGGCAGAACAGGCAGTAATCCACCACCGGACCGGCGATGTGCGTGGCCACCAGCAGCGCGGCGCAGGCAGGCAGCCCGTCCACGAGGATGAGGTGGCGCTGCTCGGCCGCCTTGAGCATGGCGCCGACCATCATCGCCATCTCGAAGCCGCCGAAGGTGGCCAGCGCCTGCACGGGATCCTCGATCGGGCCGTGGCGGTTCAGGGCCGTCTGCAGCACGGCCATCGTGTGCTCCAGCACCGCACGGTCCATGCGCGGGCCGGCATTGACGAGGTCGTGCAGCGGCCGTCCCGTGATGCGCGCGATCACCAGCGCCGCCGATTCCCAGGAGCCCACCCCCAGCCCCGCACAGCCCAGCACATTGCCCGGCAGCGCCTGGGCGATCTCCATGCCGGCGCGGATGGCCGAGTTGACCTGGTCCAGCGACATCGCCGCGGTCAGCCGGCAGTTGCGCGTGCCGTGGGCGATCTTGCGCGAGAGCACGCCCGGCCCGATCGGCAGTGGCGTGGCCAGCCCGCAGTCCACCACGCTCACGCTCAGGCCCTGCTGGTGGGCGAACAGGGGCAGCGGCACGCGGTTGTCTAGCACGTCCTGGACCAGGCTGGTGGTGCTCAGGTGCTGGGGGGGATTGAGATCGACCGCCACGCCATGGTCACCGACGAACAGCAGCAGCTGCGGCTGGCGCAGGCGCGGACGCAGCGTGTTCTGCAGCAGCCCGAGGCGCTGGGCCAGCGGCAGCAGCTCGCCCAGGTGCCCCGCTGTGTCCACCCGCCGTCGCAGCTTGAACTGCAGTGCCTCCTGCAGCGCGGGATGGGCGGTCGAAGGGATCAGGGGCGTCGAGTCGGAAGGCATGGCCGCAGGTCAGCGAGGTCAGCGCAGGAAGAGGCGATACACCGGATTGTCGGTCTCTTCGACGCAGGGATAGTCCAGCGTGGCGAGGAATTGCTGGAACGTTGTCTCATCCGCCTCGGGTACCTGGATGCCCACGAGGATGCGGCCGTAGTCGGCGCCCTGGTTGCGGTAGTGGAACAGGCTGATGTTCCAGTCCGGGTGCATGCTCGACAGGAACCGCGTCAGCGCACCCGGCCGCTCGGGAAACTCGAAGCGGAACAGCCGCTCGTTGACCGCCAGCTCCGAGCGACCGCCCACGAGGTGCCGCAGGTGGGCCTTGGCCAGCTCGTCCTGCGAGAGGTCGATGGCGTCAAACCCCTGGGCGGCGAACAGCGCGCCGATCAGCGCCGACTCGCCGTGGCCGGCGGTGCTCAGGCCGACGAAGATGTGGGCCTGGCGCTCGCCGCTGATGCGGTAGTTGAACTCGGTGACGCTGCGCGGACCGATCAGACCGCAGAACCGCTTGAACGAGCCGCGCTCCTCGGGGATCGTCACCGCGAACAGGGCCTCGCGCTCCTCGCCCACGTCCGCCCGCTCGGCGACGAAGCGCAGCCGGTCGAAGTTCATGTTGGCGCCGCAGGTGATGGCGATGAAGGTCTTGCCCGTGCAGCCTTCGCGTGCCACGTACTGTTTCACCGCTGCGACCGACAGCGCGCCCGACGGCTCCAGGATCGAGCGGGTGTCCTGGAACACGTCCTTCATGGCGGCACAGACCGCATCGGTGTCGACGACGATGAACTCGTCCACCAGCTCGCGGGCGATGCGGAAGGTCTCTTCCCCGACGAACTTCACGGCGGTGCCGTCGGCGAACAGGCCCACGTCGTGCAGCCGCACCCGGTGGCCGGCGCGCACGGACTGCAGCATGGCGTCGGAGTCCACCGTCTGCACGCCGATGACCCTGATCTCGGGCCGCACCGCCTTGAGGTAGGCCGCGACACCCGAAACCAGCCCGCCGCCACCGATGGCGACGAACACCGCGTCGATCGGCCCCTGGTGCTGGCGCAGGATCTCCATGCCGATGGTGCCCTGGCCGGCGATGACGTGCGGGTCGTCGAAGGGGTGGACGAAGGTGAGACCCTCGGCTGCGCCGAGCTGCATGGCGTGGTCATAGGCGTCGTTGTAGCTCTCGCCGACCAGCACCACCTCGCCACCCAGGGCGCGCACGGCGTCCACCTTGACCTGCGGCGTTGTCAGCGGCATCACGATGACGGCGCGACAGCCCATGCGCTTGCTGCCGAGGGCGACCCCTTGTGCATGGTTGCCGGCCGAAGCACAGATGACCCCACGGGCGAGCTGCTCGGGGTTCAGGTGCGCCATCTTGTTGTAGGCACCACGCAGCTTGAAGCTGAAGACGGGCTGGTTGTCTTCGCGTTTCAACAGGATCTGGTTGTCCAGTCGGGCCGACAGACTGCGGGCAGGGTCCAGTTCGGTCTCACGCGCCACGTCGTAGACCTTGGCGGTGAGGATGCGTTGGAGGTAGCTGGTCAGCAGGGTCTGGCGCTCTGAAGGCATCGTGGGACTCGTGGCGTTCTTCGTGACAACGAAAAAAAGCCCGAGGTTTTCACCTCGGGCTCAATCCACCTATGGAGGAGGGTGGAGGAGACAACCGTTGCTTGGGAGTGCCTGATGTTGGAAAAGTTCTAGGGGGCAGTCCCGATTGCTTGTTGGAAAGTGTACCAAAGCAGATGCTGCGATGCAACGAAGGTGCCCGGGTCATTTGCGTGTCAGCAAGTCACAATCCTGGCTTGTTCTTCTGATTCCCACGCGTCATGGACTGCACGATCAATTGGATGCCGGCCTCCGGCATGGCGTTCTCGGCTGAAACCGGCAGCGGCCACCTGCTGATGATGGATGGCGCCCCCGAAGGCGGCGGCCGCAATCTGGCACCCCGGCCGATGGAAACCCTGCTGGCGGGCGCCGGGGCCTGCACGGCGTATGACGTGGTGCTGATCCTGCAGCGCGGGCGCCACAAGGTGCAGGGCTGCCAGGTCAAGGTCCACGCCGACCGCGCCGAGACCGAGCCGAAGGTGTTCACCCGCATCGTGATGCAGTTTGTCGTCAGCGGAGTGAAGCTGTCGGAGCCTGCCGTGCGGCGGGCGGTGCAGATGTCCTATGACAAGTACTGCTCGGCCACGGCGATGCTGGCCAGGACGGCCGAGATCGAGCTGCAGGTCGACGTGGTGGACACCAGTGCGGCGGCTTGAGCTGCACGGGTCGGAGGTCAGATGTGGTGCGCCGTGGTGGTCATGACCTTGGCTGCCGCCCGCATCAGCCAGCGCACGGGCACTGGCGGCCGAACCCCTCCTGCCTGCTGTGCGGCCTCTGCATGGGCGATCTCGTCGTCGCGCATCTGCTCCACGATCGCCCGTGAGGCCAGATCGCTGGCGGGCAGGCGGGCCAGGTGGTCGTCCAGGTGGGCTTCGACCTGCCGTTCGGTCTCGATGACGAAGCCCAGGCTGGTGCGGTCGCCCAGGCGCGCTGCGGCCGTGCCGATGGCGAACGCCCCCAGGTACCACAGCGGATTGAGCAGCGAGGGCCGGTCGCCCAGCTCGCGCAGGCGCTGGGCGGTCCACGCCAGGTGATCGGTTTCTTCGCGGGAAGCGGCCTGGAGCTGCGCCCGCAGTGCACCGTCGCGCGTGACCAACGCCTGCGCGGTGTAGAGCGCCTGCGCGCAGACCTCGCCCACATGGTCCACCCGCATCAGCGCGCCGGACAGGCGTCGCTCGGCTTCGTCAAGTGGGCGGGAAGCCGCCTCATCGAAGGTGGAGGTAGGGGGACGTGGCACTGCTCGCCCAGCCTGGTGGTGGCCCCAGACGGTACGCAGGCTCTGGTCCGCCACGCTCAGCAGCTGGTCGATGGGTGTCAGCGTTCTACTCATGACCGTCGAGTGTAGACTGCGCATGCCTGTTGCATCCGGGCAACGTCAATGGACCTATTCACGAAGTCCCGCTTGGCAATCGTCGAACCCGTCTGGTGCAATAGTGTCAGCTTCCGCTGAGGAGGTCGGCCTGTCCGGGCAGTGTCGTGAGACGACACCTCGCGCTGCAGGACCCTCTAGTTCAACCTAGGAGATATTTGCATGAAGAAGTCTCTGCTCGCTCTCGCCGTTCTGGGCGCATTC
>JAAFKB010000066.1 GCA_013299055.1 Sphaerotilus sp. | reverse complement strand
TTCAGATCGGCATCAGGTTGAGGAAATACCGCGACAGCCAGCCGATGCGCTGGGCGTCGGCCTGCCCGCCGCGGCTCTTCTGCTCGATGCGGACATTGGCGATCTGGGCCGAGGCCACGGTGTTGCCGGGCTGGATCGAGCGGGGATCGACCTGTCCGGTGAAGCGCAGCACGTCCACGTTGTCGTTGATCCCGATCTGCTTCTCGCCGGCGATGATCAGGTGGCCGCTGGTCAGCACATCGGTGACGACGGCGGTGATGGTGCCGCTGAAGTTGTTGTTGTTCTCGGTACCCCCTTTGCCGCTGAAGGTGTTGGAGCTGTCGCCACCGATGCTGAGCTTGCCCAGGGTGGACACCGGCAGGAAGGGCGCCGCGCTGATGCCCCCCGACAGCGAACCCTTCTTCTCGACGCTGCTGGACGAGCGGGCGCTGGCGCTGACGCGCTCGACGATCTGCACCAGCAGCGTGTCGCCCACCAGCCGGGCCCGGTGGTCCTCGAACAGGGGACGGTACTGGGTGGACTGGAAGATCGCCCCGCTCGGCGCTGGCGGCCGGACGGCCAGCGCCGAACGGACGGCCGCCACCTGCACCGGTGCCGGCTGGATCGGTTCGGGCGGCGGGTCCATCTGGGCCACGGTGGGCATGAGCTGGCAGCCCGACAGCAGCAGCGCCCCCAGCAGGAGGCTCCACCGGCGCACCACCCCCATGGACTTCACAGCTGCACCAGACGCTGGAGCATCTGGTCCGAGGTGGTGATGGCCTTGGAGTTGATCTCGTAGGCGCGCTGGGTCTGGATCATCGCCACCAGCTCCTCCACCACGTTGACGTTGGAGGTCTCGATGAAGCCCTGCGAGAGCGCGCCCATGCCATCCGAGCCAGGTGCGGCGGCGGTGGGCGTGCCCGAGGCGGCCGACTCGGTGAACAGGTTCTGGCCGCGTGGCTCCAGACCCGCCGGGTTGACGAAGGCCGCCAGGGTGAGCTGCCCGACCGTCTGCGGCGTGGCCTGCCCTGGCATGGCCACCGTCACCTTGCCGTCCTGCGCGATGGTGACCGACTGGGCGTTGGGCGGGATCGTGACGCCGGGCTGCACGAGCTGGCCGTTGTTGGTGACGAGCTGGCCCGAAGCGTTGAGCTGGAAGGCGCCGTCGCGGGTGTAGCCGGTCGTGCCGTCGGGCATCTGGATCTGGAAGAAGCCATTGCCCTTGATCGCCACGTCCAGCGAGTTGGTCGTCTGCTGCAGACCGCCCTGGCTGAACTGGCGCGAGGTGGCGACGGTGCGCACCCCGAGGCCGACCTGCAGGCCGGTGGGCAGCTGCGTCTGCTCGCTGCTGGCGGCACCCGTCTGGCGCAGGTTCTGGTACATCAGATCCTCGAACACCGCGTGCGACTTCTTGTAGCCGTTGGTGGCGACGTTGGCGAGGTTGTGCGAGATGACATCCAGCTGGGTCTGCTGGGCTTCCATCCCGGTCTTCGAGGTCCACAGGGAGCGCATCATGGTGGGGTGTCCTGTCAGTTCATGGAGAGCAGCTGCTGGGCCTGCTGCTCGTCTTTTTCGGTGGTCTGCATCGACTTCATCTGGGCCTCGAACTGGCGGGCGGCGGCGATCATGGCCACCAGGGTGCTGACCGCCGACACGTTCGAGCTTTCCAGCGCACTGTCCTGCACGCGGGCCTCGGGGTCGGCATCGAGTTCACCGTCGGCACCCCGGAACAAGCCGTCCTCGCCCCGCAGCAGCGGCGTCTGCGCACTGACCAGCTTGAGCCGACCGATGGGCGCAGGGGCCGCGCCCGCGGTGCGCGCGCTGACCGTGCCGTCGCTGGCAATGCTCACCTCGGCGCCCGGCGGAACGCTGATGGGGCCACCACCGCCCAGCACCGTCAGCCCGCTGCGCGTCACCAGCGTGCCCTCGGGGTTGACATCGAGTGCGCCGGCCCGGGTATAGGCTTCCGTGCCATCCAGGCCCTGCACCGCCAGCCAGGCACCGCCCTGCACCGCCACATCGAGGCTGCGCCCGGTGGCGACCACCTGGCCTGAGGCGGGGTTGTAGCCCGTGGTGGTCTCCAGCGCGAAGGCGCGGGTCGACGCCCCCTCGCCCCGCACCGGCACGGCACGGAACGACTGCAGCTCCTCGCGGAAGCCGTTGGTGGACACGTTGGCGAGGTTGTGGGCCAGGACATCCTGGCGCTGCATCGTCGCCTTGGCGCCCGACATCGAGAGGTAGATGCGGCGGTCCATTCAGGGTGCTCCGTGTGGGGATGGGTCAGCGCATGCTGACCAGGGTTTGCAGGACGGAATCCTGCGTCTTGATGGTCTGGGCATTGGCCTGGTAGAGACGCTGCGAGGTCATCAGGTTGACCAGCTCGCCCGTCAGATCGACGTTGGATTCCTCCAGCGCCCCGGACTGGACCGCCCCCAGCGTGCCCGAACCCGGCGTGCCGGTGACCGGATCACCGGCCTGCATGGTGCTGATCCAGGCGTTGCCCCCCAGCGACTTCAGGCCTTGGGGATTGCGGAAGGTGGCCAGCTCCAGCTGGCCAGCGGGCTGGGTCAGGCCATTGGTGTAGCGGGCGGTGACGATCCCGTCGTCCTCGATGGACAGTCCGGTGAACTGGCCTGGCGCGTAGCCGTTCTGGCTGACCTCGGTGACGCTGAACGCCGCGCCGAACTGGGTCATCTGGGTGAAGTCGACCTCGATGCCCTGGATCAGCCCGTTCTGGTTCGACGCGGGGATGTCGGGCAGGGTGAACTTCGCCAGCGGTGCCGTGCCGACCTTGGGATTCAGACCACCGGCATCGAAGTTGAGTCCGGTGAGCAGCGGCTGCGGGGTGGCGGCACTGCCATTGAGCGGCACATCCCCCACCGTGGCGAACACGTTCCACAGATCCCGGTCCGCCTTCTGGAAGTAGTAGGACACGCTGACAGGCTTGCCCTGCGGATCGAACACCTCGACCGAGGTGGCGTTGTTGTAGGTCTTCGGATCGTCGAAGTCGATGCCACCGCCGATCGGCAGGGTCACGCTGCTGCGCGAATCCAGGTTGAGCGCCATGTCGATCTGGTCGGTCACGTGCGGCTTGACCCCGGACAGCGACAGCTGCAGGTCCGAGCGCACGCCCGTCTCGATGGTGCCCAGCTCGTCGGCCTGGTAGCCCTGCAGGCGCTGGCCGCTGGAGGTGACGATGTAGCCCTCGCGGTCCACCTGGAACTGGCCGTTGCGGGAGTAGACCAGCTCGCCATTGGCGTCTTCGAGCTGGAAGAACCCGTTGCCGTTGATGGCCACATCCATCATGTTGCTGGTCGAGAGGATGGTGCCTTGGGAGAACTGCTGGGTGACGGTCTCGACCTGCACGCCGATGCCGATGTTGTTGTTCGACGTGGTGCCCAGGGCGTTGGCATAGAGGTCGGCGAACTCCGCGCGACCGGCCTTGGCACCGAAGGTACCGGCGTTGGCGATGTTGTTGCCCGTCACCTCCAGACTCTTGCTGGTGGCATTCAGACCGGACAGACCTTGCTGGAAATTCATGGATGGCTCCTGGAACAGACAGAGAGGTGGCGGGACTCAGCCGCCGAAGGCGCGCACGTCGCTGTAGGCCACGGTGCTGCCGCCCTTGAGCTGCAGACTGAGGCCACCGGAGGCCGTCGAGCTGACGGCACTGACCTGGTCACGCATCAGCGTGGTGGTGGTGACGCCCGCCGTGCCCGAGGTGGCGCTCACGCGGAATCGCACACCGCCGTCGTCGCGGAAGCCCTCGGGGGGCGTCCAGGTGAAGCTGTGGCGCCCGCTGGTTTCGGCACCCATGTCCAGCGTGTCCACCACCCGGCCCGCACTGGAGAGCACCTCCACCCTGACCGCATCGGCGGCCCCCGCCAGCTCGAAGTGCCCGACGCCCTTGCCGGTGCCGAGATCGACCGCGTTGCCCGGCACCACCACCGAATTGCCGACCAGCGAAGCCCCCTGCATCGCCTGCATCTGCAGCAGCTGCGCCGACATGCCCTTGAGGCTCTCGTTGACCGTGCCCAGACCCGAGACCGTGTTGATCTGCGCCATCTGGCTCGTCACCTGGGCGTTGTCCATCGGGTTGAGCGGATCCTGACTCTGCATCTGCGTGACCAGGAGCTTGAGGAACTGGTCTGATGCCTCCTGCATCTTCGAGGCCGTGGTGGTGGTGGTGCCGCGGAGCTGGTGGAAGACGGACGAAGCGTCGGCGGTCGTGGGAGAGATCGTGGTGGCCATGGGGACAGTCCTTGGAGTGGTGCGCGGGGTGATCAACCCTGGCCCATCTGCAGCGTCTTGAGCAGCAGGGACTTGGCGGTGTTCATCACTTCGATGTTGTTCTGGTAGGAGCGCGAGGCCGAGATCATGTTGACCATCTCCTCGATCGCGTTGACGTTGCTGTAGGTGACGTAGCCATTGCCGTCGGCGTTCGGATTGTTGGGGTCATGGACCCGCCGACCCGCCGTGGCATCCTCGCGGACCTGGGTCACCTTGACCCCAGCCGAGCCATGGTCGCCCATGGGCAGCGTCTGGAACACGACCTGGCGGGCCTTGAAGCTCTTGCCATCCGGACCGGCGGCCGTGTCGGCGTTGGCCAGGTTGGTGGCCACGGTGTTGAGTCGCTGGCTCTGCGCACTGACGGCGCTGCCTGCGATGTGGAAGATGTTGAACATCGACATCACTGTCCCCGGATGGCGTCGAGCATGGTGCGCACGCCGCCGTTGATGAACCGCAGCGTGGCCTCGTACTTGACAGCGTTGTCGGCGAAGCTGGCCCGTTCGCGGTCCATGTCCACCGTGTTGCCGTCCAGGCCGGTCTGGCTCGGTGCGGCGTACAGCAGCGTGCGGTCTACCGGACGCGCCGCCGAGGTACCGCCGCCGGTGGTCGCGGCAGGGCCCGTCCACTGCCGCAGCGTGCGGGCGAAATCGATCTCGCGGGCCTGGTAGCCGGGCGTGTCCGCGTTGGCGATGTTGCTGGCGATCAGGCGCTGACGCTCGGCGCGCAAGGTCAGTGCCTGGGTCTGGAATTCGAGTGAATCGGACAGTCGGTTCAGCATGGCGGTGTCGGCTGCAGCAGGTTCGACCACGGGGCCCGGCAGGAACACGCAAGGACGCACCGGGGGCTTGGATCCGATTCTTGATGCGCCACAGCCCCACCACTCCCGCGAATAGGGCAGCCTGCCGGGCGCATCTTGCGGTCTGCACGCAGCAGGCCGACTCCTACAGTGCGCAGCATGATCAGCCTGCCCCTGCTCCGCCCCACCTGCGCTCCCTGCACCGCGCCGCTGCCGGTGCCGTCCCACCGCGGTCGGCATCGACGCCTGCTCCGACTGCTGCCCGCACTGCACGTCGCGGTGGGGCTGTCGATGCTGGCGTCGCTGGCGTGGGCCGACACCGCGGCACCACTGCCCGCCGCCGTGCGGTCCCAGGTCATCGGGACGGTGCGAGCGGCCATGGGCGACACGGGGGACGCACGGGTCGAGGTACTGCCCGGACAACTCGATGCACGTCTGCGCCTGGCCCCCTGCCAGCAGATCGAGACCAGCCTGCCGCCGGGATCACCGCCATGGGGACGCACACGCGTGAGCCTGCGCTGCACCAGCGGCCCGGTGGCATGGCAGGTCTATCTGCCGGTCCAGGTGCAGGTCTGGCGCAAGGCGGTGGTCAGTGCCACGGCGCTCGCCGCGGGTGCCGAGCTGTCGCCGGGCGACCTGCAGATGGCCGAGGTCGACGTGGCCGCCAGCAGCGTGGCGCCGTTCACCGACCCGGCGCGCCTGACCGGGCGCCGCCTGGTCCAGGCCGTGGTGGCTGGCATGGCCCTGCGCGCCGACAACCTGCGGGTGCGGCAATGGTTCGCCGCAGGCGACAAAGTGACTCTGGTCTACAAGGGCGAGGGGTTCGAGGCTTCCACGGATGGCCAGGCGCTGAACGCTGGCTTAGACGGCCAGAGCGTGCGTGTGCGCGTGGCCTCGGGTCAGGTGGTCACGGGACTGCCGACAGGAGAAAACCGGGTCGAGGTCCGCTCATGAGCCGCAAGGTCCGACGCCAGGCCTGGTGGGCACCGGAGGTTGAACCGGCCGCACCTGAATTGAACAATTCAATCTTCTTCAGCGAAACCCGTCTCGAAACCCGCCTGTACGGGGGGGATACTCCAGGGGGCGGCCGGCAACTGGCTAAAGTGACCGGCACGACCACCGATATCAGGACCAATGCTGCGGTTGCAGGGGAAAATCCCCGACCAGACACCCGCCTAGCGGACCAGATTCGGCTCGAAGGAGTACGTGATGAAGATCGGCCATTGCGCCTCGACCCCGGCGACGACACCCGTCCACACCGGCCCTTTCCCGACCCGCACGGCAGACACGCCCCATGACGTTTCGGTACCGTGTCCTGCGGACGACGGCCCGAGCACCACGGTGGAGGTCTCGGACACCGCCACCGTGCTCCTCGACCGTGCAGGCGATGCCTTCGACGCCGACAAGGTCGAGCGCATCCGCCAGTCCATCGCGGATGGCACCTACCAGGTCAACGCCGACGCCATCGCCGACCGGCTGCTCTCGAATGCCCACGATCTGCTGGGCCACCTCGGCAAACCGGCTTCCGCCTGACCATGCCGACCGCCCGTCCGCCACGCACGCCCCCGCGCAGCCCTGACGCTGCCGACCTGGAGCGCCAGCTCTCGGCCGTCGAGCGCCATCTGGCGGCGCTGGGCGAATCCCTGCGCCGGCACGACAGCCGGCACATCGAGCAGCAGGCCCACGCGCTGCGCAGTGCACTGACCTTGACGATCGATGCCTTCGGCCCGGTCGCCCGTGCGGGGCAGGTGCCTGCGGCGCTGCGTGCGCGGCTGGTGCAGGCCAGCACCCAGGCCGCCGTGCAGCGCGAGGCCCTGCTGCGGACCAGCCTGGCCCTGGACAGCGCCCTGGAGGTGATGCTGCCGCGCGAGCGCCCCGTCGTCTACGAGTACCCTGGCGGGACGGTGCCGCCCGTGTTCAGGCACTGAAGCGCAAGGCCATCGCCGCGGCGATGACGCGGCAGACCAGATCGCCATCCACCGGCTGGCTGTAGCGGAACTTGAGGATGCGCATCCCCTTGCCGACGCCCTCCAGCTGGGGAAACTGGTCTGCCAGCAGCGCGCCCTGGAAGAACTGCAGGTGCGCCTGGGCTTTGTGTGGCACCAGCGTCGCCACATGCTGACCGCGCGCCAGGAACATCAGATTGCCCCAGCGCACCGCCTGGTCGATGCCCGGCGCGGCGCCCATCACCGCCTGGTGCAAGGCCATGACGGTGGCGGTCTGTCCCGGCGGCAGCGAGTCGAAGAAGCTGGCCACCATGGCGGCGGGCCGGAGGAGATGTCGCATGGTGCGCGAGACCCCGTGGCTCAGGTACGCGGCAGGGTCACCCCCGTCTGGCCCTGGTACTTGCCGCCGCGGTCGCGGTAGCTGGTCTCGCAGACCTCGTCGCTCTCGAAGAACACCACCTGCGCGCAGCCCTCGCCAGCGTAGATCTTGGCCGGCAGCGGCGTGGTGTTCGAGAACTCCAGCGTCACGTAGCCTTCCCACTCCGGCTCGAACGGCGTCACGTTGACGATGATCCCGCAGCGGGCGTAGGTCGACTTGCCCAGGCACACCGTCAGCACGCTGCGCGGGATGCGGAAGTACTCGACCGTGCGCGCCAGGGCGAAGCTGTTGGGCGGGATGATGCAGACATCGCCCTTGAAATCCACGAAGCTGCGCTCGTCGAAGTTCTTGGGATCGACCACCGTGGAGTGGACATTGGTGAAGATCTTGAATTCGTTCGAGCAGCGGATGTCGTAGCCGTAGCTGGAGGTGCCGTAGCTGACGATCTTCTGGCCTTCGGGGGACTGGCGCACCTGAGCGGGCTCGAACGGCTCGATCATGCCGTGCTGCTCGGCCATGCGGCGGATCCACTTGTCGCTCTTGATGCTCATGTCGTTGTCGATTCTGGGGGGAACGTGTTGCGGGGCGTGATTTTATGGGCATCCTGTATGGGTGCCGCCCGGTATCAGACGAGTTTCACGCAAAGTGGTTCCGCCGCACCCACGCCGAGCCCGCATCCACCAGCGCCACCAGCCCGATCATCGCCAGCAGCACCGTGCAGGCTTCGCGCATCTGGAACAGGCTCAGGTGGTAGCTGAGCATCTGGCCCAGCCCGCCCGCGCCGACCACGCCCAGCACCGCTGCCGCACGGATGTTGTTCTCCCAGCGGTAGAGGCTGTAGGCCAGCCACTGCGCCGACACCTGCGGCAGCGTGGCGAACAGGAACACCTGCACCACGCCCGCGCCCCGGCTGCGCAGCACCACGGCAGGCTCGGGCGGCACGTTCTCCAGCGCCTCGGCCAGCAGCCGCCCGAGCACGCCGGTCGTGTGCAGTGCCAGCGCCAGCGTGCCCGGCAGCGGCCCCAGCCCCGCCGACACCAGCAGCAGCGCCGCCCACACCAGCTCCGGCACCGAGCGCAGCGCGTTGAGCAGCAGCCTGGCCAGCCACGCCCCGCCTGGCTGGCTCGCCGGAATCGCCAGCACCAGCCCGGCCAGCGCCCCCAGCAGCGTGCCCAGCAGCGACATGGCGAGCGTCTCCAGCGTCGCCCAGGCCGTCTTCTGCAGGAACGCCGCCGAGGTCTCCGGAGGAAAGAAGCTCGCCGCGAACGTGCCCATGCGTCCGAGCGTCTGCGGTCCGAGGAACTCCGCCCAGCGCAGGTCCAGGCTGGCAAAGCTCGCCACCACCAGCCCGAACAGCGCCAGCACCAGCTTCACGCCAGCCCCCGCCGTATCCACGCGCTCACCCGGTCCGACAGTGCCACCAGTGCCATGAACACCAGCAGGATCGCGCTCACCTCGCTGCCCGCGAACAGCTTGGCCGCGTTGTCGAGCTGCTGCCCGAGCCCCCCCGCACCAACGAAGCCCAGCACCACCGACGAGCGGATCGCACATTCCCAGCGGTAGACGGTATAGCTCGTCAGCTCCGGGGCCGACTGCGGCAGTGCGGCGAACAGCAGCGTCTGGATCCGTCCGGCGCCGTGGCCCAGCAGCGTCTGCGCAGGCGCCGCATCGGCGCTTTCCAGGATCTCGGCCCAGACCTTGGCCAGCATCCCGCCATACGCGATGGCGATCGCCAGCACCCCCGCCGTCGGCCCCAACCCGACGACCCGGACAAACACCAGCGCCCACACCAGCTCCGGCACCGAGCGCAGCACCACCGTGCAGGCCCGCACCACTTGCCGCAGCCACGCCGGCCCGCGCTCCATCCTTCCGCCGACCGCGCTGACCGACAGCTGCTGCGTCATCGCCAGCGCCAGCGGCAGCGCGATCAGGCCAGCCAGCGCCATCCCCGCCGTCGCGATCGCCACCGTGCGCCAGGTCTCGCGGGCCAGCAGCAGCAGGAACTCCGCATCGTGGCGCGGCGGCACGAACTCGGCCAGAAAGCGCCCGGTCACGCGCAGACTGCGGGCATCGAACAGCGTCCACGGCTGGAACTCGGTCAGCACCAGCAGCGGCCACAGCACCACCGCCACCGCCAGCACGCCCCGCCAGCGCCGCGACAAGGCGGGATCACGCACCGCCATAGAGCGCGTGCAGCCGCGCATCGTCCAGCCCATGCGAGGGTCCGTCGTAGACCACCCGGCCCTCACGCAGCGCCACCGTGCGTGGGAAACAGCGCCGCGCCACGTCCACCTGGTGCAGCGAGCACAGCAGCGTGCGGCCGTCGGCACGGGCGGCTTCGGTCAGCTGGCGCATCACCAGTTCAGCCCGTGCCGGATCGAGGGCCGACAGCGGCTCGTCGACCAGCCACAGCGCCGCATCGGCCACCAGCAGCCGCGCCAGCCCGACCCGCTGGCGCTCACCGCCCGAAAGCCGGTCCACGCGCAACCAGAGCTTGTCGGGCAGGTCCAGCGCCACCAGCGCCTGCTGCACGCGCGCAGCGTCGGCGATCCGTGGCGACCACAGCGTGCGCAGGCTGCTCCACAGCGACATCTGCGGCAGCCGCGCCGCCAGCACCGCCGTCACCACGCGCTGACGCGGCGGCAGCGGTGGCACCTGAGGTGCGAGCAACGTGCGCTGGCGCAGCCGCTGCCGCGCCGCCGTGCACAGCGTCCACGGTTCCTGACCAAACAGCACCAGCCGCCCGCCCGAGGGACGCAGCATCCCCGCCAGCGCCAGCAGCAACGTCGTCTTGCCGGAACCGGACGCACCGATCACCGCCACCTGCTCGCCTGCCGTCACCTGCAGGTCGATCCCGTGCAACACCGGCGCAGCCCCCTGCAGGGGTGCGACCTGCAGACCGTCCAGCGCGACCACCGCCGACGCGGCTGGACTCACTTCAGCAGTCCAGCCTGCTCGGCAGCCGCCTTGATGCCGTGGTAGTTCTCCGCCTTGGTGGGGATGAAGCGGCTGGCCCGCTGCAATGCCAGGATCTCCTTGCCCCCCGGGGCCGACTCCAGCGCGAGGAACGCCGCGGCGATCTTCTCGCGCAGCGCGGCGGGCATGTCGGCGTGAACGCTCCAGTTGTAGTCGTAGTAACCCTGCGTCGTGTGGAATACCTTGACCACGGCCGGATCGACCTTCTTCTCGGCGACGAACTTCTCCCAGACGGAGATGTTCAGCGCACCCGCATCGACCTTGCCGCTGGCCACCGCCGCGATGGTCGCGTCATGCGCACCGGAGAAGCTCACGCGCTTCAGATCGGCATCCGGGTTGACCTTGGCGGCCAGCAGGACACTGCGCGGCATCAGGTGGCCCGAGGTGCTGGAGACCGAGCCGAAGCTCAGCGTCCTGCCCTTGAGGTCTTCCAGCTTCGCGATGCCCGACGCCGCATCCGCGATGAAGACCGAACGGAACTTCTCGTCCTCGGCGCGCTGCACCAGCGGGATCACCTTGCCGCCCGAGCGCACGCTCGCCTGCACGAAGGTGAAGCCGCCGAACCAGGCCAGATCGACCTTCTTGTTCACCAGCGTCTCGACCGCCGCGGCGTAGTCGGTCACGGGTGTCCACTCGATCTTCATGCCGAGCCGGGCTTCCAGGTACTTGCCCAGGGGCTCGAACTTGCGCGCCAGCTCGGTGGGCGACTCGTCGGGGATCGCGGTCACGCGCAGCACGGCCTGGGCCTGCGCGGTCAACGCGGCGCCGACCAGTGCGGCCGCCAGAAGGGTCGTGCGGAAATATGTCGTCATGTTCACGCCTGGGTTCAAGGAGGCGTGGATTGTGCAATGCCCGTCTCAGCGGAGCTGTTCGGTCTGCTCCGCCGCAGCGCGCACGCTGGCGTAAGCGGCATCCTTGGTCTCGGTGAACCGGTGGGCGCGCTGGGACTTCAGGACATCGCGCCCGCCCTTGACCGCCTCCAGCACCAGCATCCCGCCGGCGATCGCCTTGCGCGTGCCATCGGGCATGTCGGCGAGCACGGCCCAGGTGTGGTCGGTGTAGGCCGGCGTGGTGAAGACGACCTTGACCGCCGCCGGATCGACCTGCTTCCCGGCCACCATGCGGTCCCAGGTTTCCAGCCCGAGTGCGCCGGCCTCCGCCTTGCCCGAGGCGACGGCCATCACCACCGCCTCCGCGTTGGCCGCCAGGACCAGCTTCAGATCGGTTTCAGGCTTGAGCCTGGCCGCCAGCAGCGCGCTGCGCGGCATCAGGTTCTCGGCGGTGCTGGCGGTGGGGCCGAGGCTGAGCGTGCGGCCCTTGAGATCCGGCAGTTTCTTGATGCTGCCCGCCAGCGCCGTGCGGGCAATGAAGACGGAGCGCGCCTTCTGGTCCTCCTCGCGCTGCACCAGCGGCACGACCCGGTCCTTGGCCCGCACGGACGCCTGCACGTAGGACAGCCCGTTCAGCCAGACCAGATCCGCCTCGCGGTTGATCAGCGCCCGCACCGCGAAGGCTTCGCTGGCCACTGGCACCCACTTGACGCGCATCTTGAAGCGCGCCTCCAGGAACTGCCCCAGCGGCTCGAAGCGCGTGGCCTGCTCCGCAGCGGTCGTCTCCGGCGCCATCGCCACCCGCAGCACGGCCTGCGCCTGCGCCCACGTCACCGACCCTGCCAGCAGCAGCGCCACACCCCAGCCCCGCGCCCGCGGCGCAAGGGGTTGCATCCCAGTCTTCATCCGCGGTCCCCCGGTACGACATGGTGCGATTGTGCCGTGCACACGGCTTTTTCAGATCAGCGTGACAGGCTGCGCAACTCATCCGGGGTGTTGGCATTGAAAAAGTCGGCCATGTCGCCCCCACGGTCGAAGAGAACGTGGGCGCAGCGGTGTTGTGCGGTCCAGCGGTCGATGCGGCGATGCCCGCCCGCCATGAAGGCCACCAGGCTCTCCATCACGCCGGTCTTCATCAGACAGAAGACGGGATGGGTCTGCAGCGTGCCGTCGGCCTCGCGGGTGACGGCGATGGCCAGGTCCGCATCGTCCGCCACCAGCGCCGCCGCGAGCCGGGCCACCAGATCCAGCGGAAACCGCGGCGAATCACACGGCACGGTGACCAGGTACGGCGTCTCGCAGCGTTCCAGCCCGACCAGGAAGCCCGCCAGCGGCCCCGGGAACTCCGTCGTCGCGTCCGGCCATACCGGCACGCCCATCGACTCGTAGGCGGCGAGGTTGCGGTTGGCGTTCACCATCAGGTTGCCCACCTGCGGCCCGAGGCGCATCACGGCGTGCAGCGCCAGCGGCATGCCCTGGAAGTTCTGCAGCCCCTTGTCCACGCCACCCATGCGGCTGCCGCGTCCGCCGGCCAGCACGAGGCCGGTGACGTCCTGCGGGTCGATCGCCATGCCCATCATGCTCAGGTCTCCAGCAGGTCGAAGCCCTGCGTCTCGATGTCGAGGAACACGCGGGTGAGCTGTGCGACGTGGCGCCAGACGGTGGCCCGCGGATGCGCCTCGACCGCGTCGCAGAGTTCGCTCACCCAGGTCTGCAGATGGCCGCGGAAGAAGCGCCGCTGCTGCTCCAGGTTGCACACGGCGATGTCGTCGCCCGCGATCAGGTAGCGCATCACCTCGCAGCCGTAGGCGATGTGGTCCTCGGTCTCGCCACGCGCGGCATCGCGGGTCAGCCCGAGGGCGGCCAGGTCGGTGCGCAGCGCAGCCAGCGGCTTCTCGTTGAGGAAGCCGGCCAGGTAGAACGAGCCGTAGAGGAACACCTCCGGCTTGCCGACGCCGCCGAACAGCGCGTCGTACTCGTCGGCTGCCACCGCTTCGGTGGTGCCGCGCAGCGCCACGACCAGGGCTTGCCATGGGGCTTCAAGCGCCCCGCCCTCGGGCGCCTCGGTGACGGCGACGCGGAATTGACCCAGCAGCGCGGCGTCCGGCGGCGCCATCCACAGCCGGGCGAGCAGGCCGTACAGCTCGGCGCGGGCGAGTTCTTCGCGGTGGTCGTTGTGGTGCATGGGATCGGCTCAAGCTCAGTAACGGGGCGTGCCGCGGGGCACGTCGGAGATGCGGACTTCGTTGGATTGGCTGTGCAGGTCGATCACCCGGCAGTCGCCGCACATCTTCAGCCGGTCGGCCGCCGCCCCCTGGAACGCCGGGTGAGCGGAGAGCTTGGCCATCATGTTCTCGATGACCTTGAGCGTGCCGAAGGGCTTGGCGCAGCGGATGCAGCGGAACGGTTCGACCTCGTGCAGCACCCGGGGCTGGCGGCGTGCGCGACCTTCGTCGGCGAGCAGCAGGCGCGGCACCAGCGTGATCGCGCCTTCCGGACACGTCGTCTCGCACAGCCCGCACTGCACGCAGTTCTTCTCGGTGAACTTGAGCTGCGGGCGCTCGGGGTTGTCGGCCAGCGCGTTCTCCGGGCAAGCGCCGACGCAGCTCAGGCAGAGCGTGCAGGCCGCGGTGTCCACGACCACGGCACCAAACGGCGCGCCCTTCTTCGGCAGCGCCACCACGTCGGCCGGCACCGGGGCGTGGGCGCTCAGGTGGTCGATCATCAGGTCGAGGGTGGCACGCTTGTCGGCCTGTGCCACGATGGCCGTGGGCTGCGCGACGGCCTGGGCCGGCGGGCTGCGCAGCGCGGCGTCCAGCGTGGCGAGATCGCGGGCATCACGCGCCTCGATCAGCTTGAAGTGCCCGCCTGCGTAGCCCAGCCCGGTCAGCAGCGCCTGTGCCACCGCCATCTGCTCGGCCAGCGCGGCGCGGTACTCGGGCGCTTCCTCGGCGGTCAGCAGCACCCAGACCTGGCTCGCCCCTTGCGCGATGGCGGAGAGCCACAGGTCCAGCCCGACGCTCGCCGTGTGCCACACCGCCACCGGCAGCACGCGGGCCGGCACGCCCTGCACCGCCCGATCCACGCGTGCCGCGCGGCCGAGGTCGTCGAGCAGGCGGGCGCCCGCCTGCTCGCTGTGGATCAGCAGCGCCGCGTCCTTGCCGCCGGCACGGGCGTAGGTGGACAGCAGCCGCTGTAGCCGCCGTCCCTGATCGACCGGTCCCGGGTACGCGAAGCTCAGCGCCCCGCTCGGGCACACCGTCGTGCAGGCGCCACACCCCACGCACAGGTGCGGCTCGACGACGATGCCGCCAGCCTGCTCGGTCTTCGCCTTGCCCTTGCGGGAGGCGTCGCTGGAGATGGCGCTGGTCGAACACACGTCGATGCACGCAGTGCAGCCGATCTGCTCGTTGCGGCTGTGGGCGCACAGGCGGTGCTGGTACTGGAAGAACTTCGGCTTGTCGAAGGTGCCGACCAGCTCGCGCAGCTGCAGCACGGCGTCGAACAGGCGTTTCGGATCGGCAGCGTGGCGTGGCCCCTGCGGCACATGGAAGTAGCCCTGCGGCGGCTGGTGCTGCGAGAACGCGGGCACCTCGCGCAGATCGAGGACAAGGTCAAAGCGTTCGTCGGTGACGAGTGGCGCACGGTGGAAGTCGATCGCGCCGGCCGCGTCGCAGACCTGCACGCAATCGCGGTGGCCCTTGCAGCGGCTCAGGTCGATCTGGTAGCGGAAGTCGATCGCCCCTTCCGGGCAGGCGTCGAGGCAGGCGTTGCAGCGGGTGCAGAGGTCGAGGTCGATCGGATTGGACGATGCCCACTGCACCTCGAAGGCCCCTAGCCAGCCCTGCAGCCGCGTCACCCGTCCGGCGAACACCGGCTGCTCGCGCTGCTGCGCCAGCGAGCCCTCGCCACCGCCTCCCGCCGCGTCGTCCACCAGCAGCGTCACATCCAGCCGGTCGCGCAGCATCACCGCCGCCGACTGCACGGCATCCGTGCCGCCGACCACGAGGCAGCGCCCGGCCGAGCGATACGGCACCGTGGTCACGGGCTGCACGTCCGGCAGTTGCGCAGCGGCGATCAAGGCAGCGAGCTTGGGGGTGGCAGCCTTGGCGTCGCGGGACCAGCCGCCGGTTTCGCGCAAGTTGACGAAGTGGATCGGCCGCTCGTCGGTGTTCGGGGCACCCGCCGTCTCGGCGTTCAGGTCGAGGAAGAGGCGGCTCTCCTGCGTGCACGCCACCAGCAAGGTCTCGCCAGGCCCAGTCGCCTTGGCCGCCCGCTGGAAGGCACCCGCTTCACGCCGGCACAGCAGGGTGTGCGTCGTCTCCAGTCCATCCGCGCTCGCCCCCGGTGTCTGCGCCAGGGTCCGGGCGATGGTCTTCGTGTCCAGCGGGATCGTTCGGTTGCAGTCGCACAGCAGCGTTTTCATCGGCGGGTTTCTCGTTGTCTTTGTTGTCTTTGTTGTCTTTGTCGTGGTCTTCTTCGTCGGCGAACAAGCCGAGCACCTTGGACTGCGCCATCTGTCGCAGCATGGCCAGCGGGATCGGATCGGGCAGACCGTAGTCCTCGATGTAGGTATCGAGGCCGTCCATCACGTTGAAATGCGGATCGGTGAACAGCGTCTTCAGCGCCGCGTTCCTCACCGACGGATCGACGCCGCGGGCGACGAAGCGGGTGAAGTCGGAGGCGGGGGTGAGCTGCGCAGCGTCGGCCAGGGTCGGGGCCGGTGGCGCGGAGGCGGCCACCGCGGGAGGAGCCGGCGCCACCACGGGCACGGGTCGCACGACGGGTGGCACGGACGGAGCCAGCGGCGGCTCGGCCACCACGCCCCCATGCCGCACCTCGGCCTTGCGCCGCGACCAGCGCGACAGGAAACCACTTTCCGGTGCTTGCTCGCCAGCCATGTTCAGTCCCGCTGGTCCGGCGCGACGAAGGACACCGGGCGGCGGCGCTTCTTCGGCTCAGGCCGGTAGTGGTCGTCGGTGTAGGCCTGCAGCCACGCGCAGACCGCGGCGGGCAGCGGCCGGTTGTCGACCCGCTCCTGCGCGTCCAGCAGCCTGCCGGCCTCGTTGTACGACAGCGTGACCCGTTCGGGCCAGGCGCGGGACGGGTCTTCCTCGCCGATGCGCCACATCACGAACCAGACCGGTGCGCCCGAGGTCAGGTTGAGGTGGTAGCCCTCGGCCTCGTCGCGGCGCAACTCGACCGGCAGCCCCGGAAACAGGAACTGCGCCGTCTGCCCGTCGTCGCGCAGCAGGCGGGGAGCCTCACCGTAGCGGCCATCGTCCGGCGTCACGTCGGCCACGGCAAAGCGCCAGTCCTCCCAGCGACTGGGCTGGTGCTGGCGCTCGATCACCACGGCCACATGGCGCAAGGCAAGCAAGGTATCGGACGGTGTGGACGTCGGAGTCAGGAACATCGGAGGGGCCTCGGGCATGTCGCTGCAGTCTGCCAGACCCCGGACGGCGGGCCCGTGCTGAACGCTAGGGAATCGCCCGGATTGCCAGGCCAGCACGACCATCACCTAATGCCATCTGTCCACGCTGCGGAGCGCATCCCATGAGCCAGTCCCCCCTGCCCCCTTCATCCAAGCTCACCCGACGCCGGGTCTTCGCAGGGGTCGGCACCGCAGGTGCGCTGGCTGCCGTCGCGGCCGCGCTGCCACTCGCACCCACCCGACCCCAGGTCGCCGCCCAGCCCAAGCCAGCCGCCGACCCGTCCGGCGGCTACCAGCTGACCGAGCACGTCCGGCGCTACTACCAGACCGCCAAGGTCTGAGGCCCAGGAGAACCACCCCATGCTGCTCACCCGCCGCACTGCTGCGCCCGCCGCCGGCCACCCCCAGTCCACCCTCGTGTCCAGTCTGGCCCGTGGCATCGGCCGCGCCATCCCGACACTCGACCGCCGCACCTTCCTGCGCCGCTCGGGCATGGGCGTCGGCGTCGGACTGGCGGCGTCGCAACTGACGCTGGTCAAGCGGGTCGAGGCCGCCGATCCCGCGTCCGCAGCCGCCAGCGGCAGCCAGAAGGTCGAGGTCAAGCGCACCGTCTGCGGCCACTGCTCGGTGGGCTGCGCGGTGGACGCGGTGGTGGAAAACGGCGTCTGGGTGCGCCAGGAGCCGGTGTTCGATTCGCCGATCAACATGGGCGCGCACTGTGCCAAGGGCGCGGCGCTGCGCGAGCACGGCCACGGCGAATACCGGCTCAAATACCCGATGAAGCTGGTGGACGGCAAATACAAGCGCGTCTCGTGGGATGAAGCCCTGAACGAGATCAGCGCCAAGATGCTGGAGCTGAAGAAACAGAGCGGCCCGGACTCGCTGTTCGTCGTCGGCTCCAGCAAGCACAACAACGAGCAGGCGTACCTGCTGCGCAAGTGGATCAGTTTCTGGGGCAGCAACAACACCGACCACCAGGCGCGCATCTGCCACTCCACCACCGTCGCAGGTGTGGCGAACACGTGGGGGTATGGTGCGATGACCAACTCCTACAACGACATGCAGAACGCCCGGGCGGCGATGTACATCGGCTCCAACGCGGCGGAGGCGCACCCGGTGTCGATGCTGCACATGCTCCACGCCAAGGAGTCGGGCTGCAAGATGATCGTGGTCGATCCGCGCTTCACCCGCACCGCCGCGAAGGCCGACCAGTACGTGCGCATCCGCTCTGGGTCGGACATCCCCTTCCTGTTCGGCGTGATGCACCACATCTTCAAGAACGGCTGGGAAGACAAGCAATACATCGAGGACCGCGTCTGGGGCATGGACAAGGTCCGCGAGGAGTGCCTGACGAAGTGGACGCCGGACAAGGTGCAGGAGGCCTGCGGCGTCGATGAGGCGGCCTGCTTCCAGGTGGCCAAGACGATGGCCGACAACCGCCCGAGCACCATCGTCTGGTGCATGGGGCAGACGCAGCACACCATCGGCAACGCGATCGTGCGGGCGTCGTGCCTGCTGCAACTGGCGCTGGGCAACGTCGGCAAGTCCGGCGGCGGCACCAACATCTTCCGCGGCCACGACAACGTGCAAGGGGCCACCGACGTGGGGCCGAACCCGGACTCGCTGCCCGGCTACTACGGCCTGGCCGAGGGTTCATGGAAACACTTCGCCAAGGTCTGGGGCGTCGATTTCGACTGGATCAAGAAGCAGTACGCGCCGGGGATGATGACCAAGTCCGGCATGACGGTCTCGCGCTGGATCGACGGCGTGCTGGAGAAGAACGAGCTGATCGACCAGGACAGCAACCTGCGCGGCCTGGTCTTCTGGGGCCACGCACCGAACTCGCAGACCCGCGGTCTGGAGATGAAGAAGGCGATGGACAAGCTCGACCTGCTCGTCGTCATCGACCCGTTCCCGAGCGCCACCGCCGCGATGGCCGCGATGCCGGGGAACAAGGACGACCAGAACCCCAACCGCGCCGTCTACCTGCTGCCGGCCTGCACGCAGTTCGAGACCAGCGGCTCCTGCACCGCGTCGAACCGCTCGATCCAGTGGCGCGAGAAGGTGATCGACCCGCTGTGGGAATCGCGCTCGGACCACATGATCATGTACCAGCTGGCCGAAAAACTCGGCTTCGGCGCGGAGCTGGTCAAGAACTTCAAGATGGTGCAGATGAAGGGCGACCTGCGCGAGCCGGAGCCCGAGTCCATCCTGCGAGAGATCAACAAGAGCGTCTGGACCATCGGCTACACGGGCCAGAGCCCGGAGCGGCTGCAGGCGCACATGCGCAACATGCACGTCTTCGATGTCAAGACACTCAAGGCCAAGGGCGGCATCGACAAGCAGACCGGGCTGAACCTGGACGGCGAATACTTTGGTCTGCCATGGCCGTGCTACGGCACGCCGGAGATGAAGCACCCCGGCTCGCCCAACCTCTACGACACCAGCAAGCATGTCATGGACGGCGGGGGCAACTTCCGCGCCAACTTCGGCGTGGAGCGAGACGGCACCTCGCTGCTGGCGGGCGATGGCTCGCACTCGGTCGGTGCCGATCTGACCACCGGCTACCCGGAGTTCGACCACATCCTGCTGAAGAAGCTCGGCTGGTGGGACGACCTGACCGAATCCGAGAAGGCCGCAGCGGAAGGCAAGAACTGGAAGACCGACCCGTCAGGCGGCATCATCCGCGTGGCGATGAAGGTCCACGGCTGCCATCCCTTCGGCAACGCCAAGGCGCGCGCCGTGGTCTGGAACTTCCCCGACCCGGTGCCGCAACACCGCGAACCGCTGTACTCCACCCGCCCCGATCTGGTCGCCAAGTACCCGACGCACGACGACAAGAAGGCGTTCTGGCGGTTGCCGACGCTCTACAAGTCGGTGCAGGAGAAGAACAAGGACATCGGCAAGACCTTCCCGCTGATCATGACCTCGGGCCGGCTGGTCGAGTACGAGGGCGGCGGCGAGGAGACGCGCTCGAACCCGTGGCTGGCCGAGCTGCAGCAGGACATGTTCGTCGAGCTGAACCCGAAGGCCGCCAACGACCGCGGCATCCGCAACGGCGACTGGGTGTGGGTGAAGACCCCGCCGATGGCCGCCGTGCCCGAGTTCAAGGGCATGCGGATGAAGGCGCTGGTCACGGAGCGGGTCGATGTGGAAACG
>JAAFKB010000065.1 GCA_013299055.1 Sphaerotilus sp. | reverse complement strand
GCAGTCGGGGCGTAGCGCAGCCTGGTAGCGCACTTGCATGGGGTGCAAGGGGTCGTGAGTTCGAATCCCACCGTCCCGACCAATGAAATCAAGGGGTTACAGCTCAAAAGGCTGTAGCCCCTTGGCCTTTCTGGGGTTTGCTTCCGTTCTGGTGCCTGTATGGTGCCTAGAACTCGCTCGCTGCGGCCGATCCGGGACGGACTATCTTTTCAGACCGGCTAAGAAGTGAGCGCGTTGGACCTCACGACAGCCAGGACGAACCGGGGATTGGCTTTTGCGGGCAGATCGTGAAAGGGGGGCATGGTGTCGGCATTAGCTACACCATCGGCCAGACCACAGCCGGGCGCAGGACGGCCGGCCACTTCTGGCGCGTTGATCGGCGGGCCTCGGGTCTGTCTGGACCTGCTCACCAAAACGGGCGAGCAGGTCAAGGGCACGCACGGGGCTGTCAGGACTTGCGCTACCTCGTGGTAGGTCAAGGGCGCGCAAAGGGCTGTCAGGGGGTGTCCCGGAAATTCGGGAGACCCACCACGCCCACGCACAGGGCTGTCAGGGGGTGCCGATCCGTTACCCCCCTCAATTGAAATGAGGGTGGTCTCATCGGCATCCAGGCGCACGGGTCTGTCATGGGGTGGGTGTACTGTACCCACCCCTTGCAGTGAGATGCCACCCACGCGCACGGGGCTGTCGGATGACGAGAAGGGTAGGGATTCAATCCCCACCCATGCCACCCGCGCACGGGGCTGTCAGGGGGTACCGATCCGTTACCCCCCTCTTCGGGTTACATGGCGATCGGCTCAAGGGCACCCCAGCGAACACCGGCAGACCCCCGATAAGTGCGATTACTAGCGATAACTTTGCATTATCACTACCGATGAACGACACGGTACCGGGCCATGTTTCCCGGTCTGGTTCAGGCTGGTTCCTGTAACTCGCTGGCGCTGAATCCTGTAACTCAGGACAAATCGGCGATCAACGCCAGACCTCGGGGGGTCGGTTTCCTACTTCCAGGGGGAAAACCCGGTTTCAGCCAATTACCGGGAAATCTGGTGAATGGATCGCAGCCAGGAAGCCAGCGGCACAGAGGGGGGCAGATTGAACCGACACCCTTCCACGCCATGCGACTCGCTCACCAGTCCAGCCCGATCCGTCGCCCATGCTCCCATAGCTCGAAGTCGGTCATGTCCTTCATTGAGCGGGGTGGAGTACGTCGCGGCAGCGGGTCCGGCTCAGGGGGCGTCATGCCTGCACACAGCGCCTCTAGCTCCGCGTCAGTCAGTGACGACAGATCACCGGTCCTGCGGGGCGTCTGGCGGGCCTCAAGCGCCTTCAGGCGGCGGTTCAGGGCGGTGATCATCTGACGGCACTCCGGACACGTTCCCGGAACGCCGCGAAGCTCTCGCCGTCTCGCTGTTGCAGGTTCCCTTTGCCAACGACGATGGCGCCCGCGCAAGTCTGTTCCTCATCTGGAACGCCAGCAACAGCCAGGATGATCGCCTTCGGTTTGAGCGCGTCCGGCTTTGGCTGGGTTGCCTCAAGCGCCTTGAGTCTGCGGGTCAGGGTGGCGTTCATGGCTTCTGTGCCTCCAATGCTGCAATGCGTTGTTCCAGTTCTTCGACTTCCCGGACTTTCGCCACCGATGCGAGACAGGACAGCAGCGCCGACGCCTGCGAAACGCTCACAGCGCCAGCCATCGCGGCATCTGCTACCGCCTGGGCACGTTCGGCCAGCGTGGCGCCTTCTGGCACGTCCACAGGCTCCGGCAGCGTGTCACCAGCCTTGCCTATGCCGCGTTCGATCACGGCCAGCGCAGCAGCCAGCCTTACCCGGTCGCCGTCGCCGGTCTGCATGATCGACAGCACGGTATCGAGTGCGTCTTTCGACGATGCGCGGGCCAGCGACTCGACGGCGCGGGCCTCGGGGGTCTTCTTGGCGCGTCCCCTGGGGTTGCCAGACTGGCCGGGCTTCCAGGGCTTCAGTGTTCCCCGGTTGCTTGCAGTGTTGCCGGGATCGTCCGGCAGTTCGTTGGTGTGGTCGGTCATTGGGTCAGTCCTTTCGTGCGGCAAACGCTGGGCAGCGGCGCAGCTCGTGCAAGTCGCGGGGGTCGAACATCTGCGGCGTGCGAGCGGTGCAGCGCCGACCAGACAGCCGGGAACATTCGAGACAGGCGCTCATGTCCAGGCCCGTGCGGTCCCTCATCAGCAGCCGATCGGCGATCACCTCCGCGTCGTCCAGGCTGAACCCGGCACGGCGGGCCGCTGCGATCCGGGCGGCCATCTGGGCAATCTCGGCATCGTCCAGACCGCACAGCAGCAGCACGGCGGGCGGGATCGGTGGCATGGGCGCGGGTTGCGATTTCCCGGAATCCACTACATCAGGCACCCTCAAAACCTTCAGAACCTCGGTAGCAGTGGGATCGTTTGCCGGGATTCCACTCCGTGAGGCACCCTCAAAACCTTCAGAACCTACCCCTTCCGGGGTTTTGAGGGTTTTGAGGGTGGGTGTCCTAGTGGATTCCGTGAAAACGGTGTTCAGGCGGTCAATCCACTTGCTCATGCCGTCACCCGGTCGTTCGTGGTGAAGATCACCTTCGGGCGCCCACCCTTGGCGCCGGGGGCTTCCTCGATCTCGATCAGGTGGCGGTGTGTCGCCAGCATGTCGAGTGCTTCGCCGACCACCTCCCGATCCGTCAGGCCAGACCATCCGCGCTGATGAACATCGCGGGCCGTGAACATCGCCGGCAGTGCGCCAGCCTGCACCCGCTTCATGATCGACTTCGCTGCACCCACCACCGGGCGCACGCCGCTTGCATAGGCGCGCTTGGCGTGGCTCTCGAAGTAGTCGGCGAGTGCAAGGGCGCGAACCGTGGATTGAAGACTCACGGGGCCGCTGTTGCCGTCGATCACATGCAGCGTGAGTGCCAGGGCGGGAACGTGCTTGCGGAACTTGGACAACGCGCCCTCGGTGGCTGCGTCGATATCGGGGCCGCGTAGACGGGCCTCCAGACCGCTGCGCCAGTCCTCGAACGCCTCCAGTGCAGCAGGGTCGAACCGCAGGAACGGCAGGCCGTCCGGCTCCCCGTTGAAGTCCGTTTCCTGAATCGCGGCGGTGTCCGTGGCGCGCAGGCCGTGCAGTCGGTCGAAGACGTTGTAAGCCTCGCGCTTGGCGGTACTGTCCGGGTACCTGTCCACGTTGCGCCAGTCGCCGGACTGGTCAGGCCAGCACATCAAGAACCGCTGCACCATGCCGTCATCCATCGAACCGCCCACCGATGCGCCACGGATGAACGCGGACAGCGGGCCGGGTTGGATGCACCCAATCATGGACAGGCGCACGTCAGGGATGGTCTGTGATCCTCGGGTGATCCGGTCGAAGGTGTACCGGCCACCAGACCACGCCTGAAGGTAGAAGGCGCGGGCGTTGGCGTTCTCTTCGCGGGCGAGACTGAGCAACAGACCCCGCATTTCGTCGCGCACGCTCAGGATGCCGTCCGGGTTGTTAGCCAGGATGTCGCCCATTGCTTCATAGGTCAGGTCGTTGACGATCAGCCGTTGACGCACGGGCGCGGGCAGCTCATCCATGCCGTCGAACGCTCCAGACAGGTCGGCGGCGGGGTCTTTGGCGATCTTCTGGCGGGCGAGCTTCTCGGCTGCTTCCGTGCGCATCTTGTGGATTCGCAGGTCGGCGGTGTGCGCCTCCATCGCTCCGAAGAACTCTTCTGCTGCTTTCGCTTCCAGGCGCTCCAGTGGCGCCAGGGCGGCAGACATCGCGGGAGACTTCATCATGCCGGGGCGTCCGACAACCAGCGCCCACAGATTCACCTTCTCGGTCCATTCGGTGCGCCCTTGCGGTCGAATGGCGATCTTGCGAGCCACCAGCGAAGCGGCACCGATCAGCATGGGGACCGCCACAAAGTCGGGGGGGCACTGCATACGCTCCGACACGTCGGCAATCCACGGGTGCAGTGCATCGGGCAACGCCTTCATGGGGAGCGCCTCCACTGGCATCAAATCAGCGGGCAGCGGAATTGGTCCAGACTCTTCAGCCTTGAGTGCAGACCGGGGCTTGCTGGCGCTGATTGGCCCCTCGCTCGGTGCCTCATCCATCCACGCGGGCGGCTCGCTGGCGGGTTGCTGCGTGGCCTTGGCAGGCTTGGCGCGGATCTGGGCATCCACCAGTGCAGCGGCTGCATCGAGGCTCTTGTAGTCGGGGCGGGCGTTCATTGCTTTGCCTCATCGCTCAGGTATTGGATGCGGGCGGCTGCTTCGCGCAGTCGCTGGCGGTCGGTGTCGGTCAGTGCGTGGCCGTTGCTCAGGTTCTCCGCTGCGACCATCACCAGAAAGCTCTCTGACGCGATCAGCTCAAGGGCTTGCATCGGGGGAAGCATCCCGACACGGCGCGGTGCGCTGGCAGGCTTGCCGGCTTCACGCTCACGGGGCGGGAACAGGTCGGTGACTTCCAGGCCAAGCGCCTGGGCGATCTGTGCGGGCGTGCAATCGGACTTCCAGCACTTGACCAGGACGGCGCCGGTATCGCCGACCTTCGCGCTGAACGTGCTGGTGTTGCGCTCGCCACAGCAGGGACAGGCGGCGCGAAGCTGGCCGGACCCGAAGTAGCGGACCTTGCCGCGCTGCTCCAGTGCTGACGCGACGGTGTGGAATGGGTCGCTCATGCAGCACCCCGCAGGACGACACAGCAGCCGGGCAGCAGCACGGGCAACAGGACCGACACGGCGGCGGCGGTGCGGTAGAACAGTACAGGCGTGACCAGGGGGACCGCTGAAGCGGCCAATGTGTTGTTGAGCATGATCAGCTCCGGTTAGAGGGAGCTGTTGGCGGTGCCGGACATGAACGCCACGACATCCGACAGGCGGACGCGGCGGCTACGGCCGATGTGCAAGCTAGGCAGGGCGCCACGCTTGAACAGGTTGTAGACCGTGACGTGCGACACGCCGAGCTTTTGCCGCGTCTCTGCGACGGACAGAAGGCGATCCTGGTCGGCAGCGACTGCCGGGGAGACTTGAGCGATGGTCTGAGTTTTTGTCATGTGTGCCTTTGTTGGCGTGAAACATGACGCGGCGTTGTTGACGCTTGCTGACGGATTGCACAATCCATTGTGCAAAACATCGGCATTTGGCATACATTCGGCTTGTAGTTACGTGCAAAGTTCTACAGGCGTTTCCGCGTCTCTTGAAGCCCCTTCCGGTTTGCTCACTGGAAGGGGCTTCGTCCTTTCCAGACCGGGACTGATTGCTTTTTGCTATCAGTGTTCGCTGAATATAACTGCCGTTTGCCTTGGTCAAGCCCCCCGTAGTGGAACTCTCATTGCGTGTATTGCGCTTTTGTCAAGCATTCTCCGAATTGACCACGGTGTATCAATACAGCCCGACAGGATCTACCTGATAACTTTTTTGCAGATAGATGACGTGTTTTGTGTTGTTTTGCTTGCATATTGGCAGAAGTACCATAAGGTACCGGCTTGCCTACTCTAGTTACAGGTAGTGTGCATATCGGTGAAATTACTATAAGTAATAATATGTAAGGCGTGCCTACCATCCTGGTGAACCGCTTCCCTCTGGCCGTCTCGGTGGTCTTGGTCATCGTGGTGAACTTCGGGTGTACTTGGTGTACTTGGTGAACGTGCTTCTGACCGGCTAGACCCCCCCCCGGGATATATACGGGTGGCTCGGTCCAGGTGCATCCGCCATCACAGCACCCGCACCAGATCAGCCAGCAGCGCACGAAACGCAGCAGCGGGCCGGGCATCGCCGACAGGTCGCACCAGCACCCAGCCGGGCAAGCCGGGCACCTCAGCCACCAGCGCCAGCAGCCGGCCAGGGCGGTCGGGGTCGTGGAACATGGGGGCGGCCATCACGCAGCCCTCAGCCGGGTGACGTTGGACGCTGGCGCTGACTGCTCCACCAGTTCGGCCAGTCGCTCGCCCAGCGCGTCGAACGCCCGCACTTGATCGGCCTCGCGTCGGTCGCGGATGTAGGTCCGCCGAACCCGGCTTTCGATCTGGTGGTTCAGGCATTCGTCTATCACGTCGCCACTGATCCCCGATCCCGCCATGAGCGAAGCCGCAGTGCGCCGCAGGTCGTGGGGAGTCCATCGGCCACCCGGCAGCGTCAGGGCGTCAACGGACTTGCTGCGGTTGCTCATGCGCTCTTCGTCGGTGCGCTGGCGGTCGCTCAGTTGCTTGTTGAAGCTCTTCACGCAGACCGGACCAGTCCCGGCAGTGCTCGGGAATACCCATGCGCAGGACTCGCGCAGGTCGCGCAGTTGCTCAAACTGGCGCACGGCAAACGCCGACAGGTGAATGGTGTGCTCGCGTCCGCTCTTGGTGTCCGGCAGGTGCCACAGGCGGGCCTGTAGATCGACGAATCCGAGCTTGACGCCTTCCACATCGGCCACAGCCTTCAATACGGCGCGATCAGCGCCAGCATCCGACCATGTGGCGCCCATGAGTTCACCAATCCGGCACCCGGTCGCCAGGATCAACCACACGGCGCAGACGCTGCGGGGGTTCATGTTGGCGCGGGTCAGGGCATCGGCCAGCTTGCGCACCTCTTCCGCCGACAGGATGCGGTTCCGCTCGGTGCCAGTGCCGACGATGCGGGCCTTCTTGAGCGTAGCCATTGGATCGACCTCGATCAGCTCCCGGTCCAGTCCGAAGGCGAACATCTGGCGCAGGTCGGCGAAGAGCATTTGCGCGGTGCGCTGCTTGCCATCGGTCAGTTGTGCATCGATCACGCGCAGGATGTCGGCGCGGGTCACGTCCTTGGCGGTCATGTCGCCGATGTGGTCGAAGGCGTGCCGCTCAAACTGCGCCAGGGCGAGCGCGCCGGAATCCTTGCGTCCTGTGCGCTCGCCACTGGGCAGGGTGCGGCTCTTCAGCTCCAGGTCACGCCACCGGCCGAACAGATCGCGGACGGTGACGCGGCGTTTCCGCTCCAGCTCGACGGCTTGCCGGGCCTGTTCCAGCTCTTGCCGTTCGGCGGCCCGTTGCTGCTCCAGGTGCTCGCGCAAGTCCTTGATACCGCCACGGTAGAGGGCGGCCCAGCGCATCGCCACGGATCGGGCCTGAGCGACGGTGAAGGCGGCGTTGCCGTCACCCTTGGCGCCGAACTGCCCAATCGGGAGCCTGACTTGCCCCTTGGTGCCGGCGTAGCGGAAATAGAAGGTCCGCGACCCGGCGGGCGTAATGCGGCCTATCAGTGCGCCATGCCCTCGCCCGAACGACTCCACCAGCCACTGATCGGCCTGGGTCGGCGTCCCCTGCATCGCCTTGTCCGTGATCTTCATCTGTGCCTTCCGTGCCTGTTCGGCGCCTTGAGTGCCTACTTGGTGCCTGTAATTGGTTGGCTGTCAGTGTACGTCCGTGAACAAGGTAGAACAATGATGCTCTATAAGTCGTTGATCTACATGGGGAGATGCAGACATCGGCGGCCATTGAGAAACGGCCATGAATGCCGGGCGACTTGCATGGGGTGCAAGGGGTCGTGAGTTCGAATCCCACCGTCCCGACCAATGAAATCAAGGGGTTAGCCTTCACAAGAGGCTAGCCCCTTGGCCTTTCTGGGATCCCCGCCTCAACCCCTTCACAAGGAAACCAAATCCAACGTCATCACCACGGGAAGTCCCCCCCCATGAGCGTCCAGCTCAACAAGTCCGCCGGGCTCGCACAGGTCACGCTGGCAAAGACCAAGGTCACTGCCTACCTGAGTGAATCGGTCTGCAGGGCGCGTTTCACGCCTGACCGTCACGACATCAGCTTTCAGGACTTGCTGGCCTCCAACGCCCGACAGATCAGGGCCGCCGTGTGGCGCCGGTCTGCGGTCAGCGCCCAGTCCACCTTCGTGCTGCGACCCACCGACTTCTGACTCTGCAGTGTGCTGGCCCAGTCCGTGCGGACACTGCGCTGGTCCGCGATATCGGTCATGGCTTCGGCGTGGTTGGCACTGTCGCGCTCTGGGGCAGTGCATCTCCTATTCGTCGCACCGACGCACTGGCCGGGCAAACGCCTTGCTGAAGAAGTCCACATGCCCGAAGTTCCCCGACTTCAGCGCCACCTGCACCACCTCCCCCGGACAGACGGGTGATTGCACGGCGGTCCACGGCACCCCCGGATCGATCTGCGGCCCGATCGCCATCTGCGTGACCCCCAGCGCCTGCACGACCGCGCCGGACGTTTCCCCGCCCGCGACGACCAGTTGCCGCACGCCCGCCTGCACGAGGCCCACGGCGATGCGCGACAGCGTGTGCTCCACCAGCGCACCGGCTTCGGCTACCCCGAGCTGCGCCTGCACGGCACGGACCGCTTGCGCCTCCGCCGTGGCGTAGACCAGCACCGGCCCAGCCCCTTGCGCCAGCCGCGGCCCGGCCCACGCCAGCGCCTGCCCGACCACATCGATTCCGGCGACGATCTCCAGCGGATGCACGGCAAACGCCGGCCGACCCTGCGCGCGGAACTGCCGTACCTGCGCATTCGTCGCCACCGAGCAACTGCCGGACACCACCGCCTGGTGCCCCGTGGCGGGCGGCAGCTGGTCGGCCGCTTCACCCTCTGCGGCGTCCCCCGGAGTCTGCCAGTTCTGCGGCAGGCCGATGGCGATGCCCGATCCTGCCGTCACCAGCGGCATCCCGGCCAGCGCCTGACCGATGCGCAGCAGATCCGCATTGCCCACCGCATCCACCACGGCCACGCCCACGCCTTCCGCCCGCAAGGCCTCGAAACGCTGCGCGATGGCCTCGGCGCCCTGGGCGACGACCTCGTGCGGCACCAGCCCGACCCGCCGCCGCGTCTGCGCCTGCAGCACGCGCACGAGGTTGGCGTCGGTCATCGGCGTCAGCGGGTGGTGGCGCATCCCGCTGTCCGACAGGAGCACGTCCCCGACGAACAGATGCCCCTTGAACACCGTGCGGTGGTTTTCCGGGAAGGCGGGGCAGGCGATCGTGAAGCCCTGGCCGGGGCCGTGCAGCGCGTCGAGCAGCGCGTCCGTCACCGGGCCGATGTTGCCCTGCGGGGTCGAATCGAAGGTGGAGCAGTACTTGAAATACACCTGCTCGACCCCCTGCGCCTGCAGCCAGCGCAGGGCCGCCAGCGACTGCGCGACGGCTTCGTCCGCTGGCATGGTGCGCGACTTCAGCGCGACCACGATCGCGTCGGCGTCCACCCGCGCCTCGGCGTCGGCCGGCACGCCGATGGTCTGCACCGTGCGCATGCCGCTGCGCACGAGGTTGTTGGCGAGGTCGGTCGCGCCCGTGAAGTCGTCGGCGATGCAGCCGAGCAGGGGACGGCGGCTCATGGCTTCGGCTCCGTCGTTGGCTGCGGCAGCGTGATGCCGGGGAAGATCTTGATCACCGCCGCGTCATCTTCCCGCCCGAAGCCAGCGGTGGATGCCTGCATGAACATCTGGTGCGCCGTCGCCGACAGGGGCAGCGGGAATTTCGTCGCCCGCGCCGTGTCGAGCACGAGGCCGAGATCCTTCACGAAGATGTCCACCGCCGACAGCGGCGTGTAGTCGGCCGCCAGCACATGCGCCATCCGGTTCTCGAACATCCAGGAATTGCCGGCACTGTGCGTGATCACCTCGTACAGCGCGTCGGCGTCCACCCCTTCGCGCAGCCCGAGCGCCATCGCTTCGGCGGCGGCGGCGATGTGAACCCCGGCGAGCAACTGGTTGATGATCTTGACCTTGCTGCCGTTGCCCGCCCGGTCGCCGAGCCGGTAGACCTGGGCCGCCATCGCGTCGAGCGCCCCGCCCACCTTGGCATAGGCGTCGGGCGAGCCGGCGGTCATCATCGTCATCTGCCCGGCCGCGGCCTTGGCCGCCCCGCCCGAGATCGGCGCGTCCAGATACAGCACGCCCAGCGCCGCCAGCCGCGACTCCAGCGCCATCGACCAGTTCGGATCGACCGTCGAGCACATCACGAACACGCTGCCGGGCCGCATTGCCGCCGCCGCGCCGCCTTCGCCGAACAGCACCGCCTCGGTCTGCGCGGCGTTGACGACGACGCTGACGACGGTCTCGCAGTGCGCCGCGACGTCGGCCGGGTCAGCGCAGGCCACGCCGCCTTCTGCCGCGAACGCCTGGGCCGCTTCGGAGCGGACATCGCAGACGTGGACGTGGTAGCCGGCGCGGCGCAGCGATTGCGCCATGCCCCGCCCCATGGCACCGAGGCCGATGACACCGATGGTGCCGATGGAAGAGGTTGAGGTCACGGGAAACTCCTTTGGCGGCAATATAACAACCGCCGCTATGCTCCCGGGCATGATCCGCACCACCGCCCATGCCCCGCCGACCCACCTGCGCGTTCACCAGTACCTGGGCCTGCAACCCGGCCCGAAGCTGATCGTGCTCGGTGCCGTGCATGGCAACGAGACCTGCGGCACCCATGCGCTCGGCGGGCTGATCGACGCGCTCGACCAGGGTCGGCTGACGCTGCAGCGCGGCCAGCTCACGCTGGTGCCGATCACCAACCCGCTGGCCCACGCCCGCCACGCCCGCGAAGGCGAGCGCAACCTGAACCGCAAGCTGGTCCCGCCCGCCATCCCGCAGGACTTCGAGGACCGCATTGCCCGCGTGCTGTGTCCGCTGCTGCAGGCACATGAGGTGCTGCTGGACCTGCACTCCTTCCACACGGCCGGCGAGCCGTTCGTGATGGTCGGGCCGCGCGACAACCAGGGGCTGCTGGAGCCGTTCGCCCATGCGCAGGCCGAGGCGGCACTGGCGGCTGCACTCGGGCCTGTGCTGGTGGTGGAGGGCTGGCTGGACACGTATGCCCGTGGCGTGGCCCGGCGCCGTGCGCACCCGGTCACGGCCGCCCAGGCGCAGCCCGACCCGCAATTCGGGGTGGGCACGACCGAGTACATGCGCGCCTGCGGTGGCTACGGCGTCACGCTCGAATGCGGACAGCACGACGACCCGCAGGCGCCGGTGGTGGCGCGGCGGGCGGTGTTGCGGACCTTGCGGCTGCTGGAGATGGTGGGGACCGAGGAGCCGGTGGTGCTGGACCCTGCGCTGGGCCGCACCGCGGGCCCGGGCGCCCACACGGTGATGCGCCTGAGCGAGGTGATCGACTGCACGCATGCCGGGGATCACTTCGTGCGTCCATGGTCCAGCTTCGATCCGCTGCAGGCCGGCGAGCTGATCGGCCACCGCGACGACGGCCGACCCGTGGTGGCCGAGGCCGATGGCTGGATCGTGTTTCCCAACCCGCGGGCGCAGGTCGGGCAGGAGTGGTTCTACCTGGCCGAGGCGAGTGACCGGGTGCTCTGAGCAGTCGCTGCGGTCTCAGCGCAGGGCCGCGAGTGCCTGGGCTGCGCCGGGCACGCCCTTGGTGTCGGCGTAGCCGAGGTAGCGCCTGGCCGCCACGGGGTCGCGCCGCAGTCCGTGTCCGCTGGCCAGGCGGCGGCCCAGCTCGAAGCAGGCGCTCGCGTGGCCCAGGTCGGCGGCGTGCTGCAGGGCATCGAGTCCGGACTGCGGCCCACCGGCCCGGTTGGCCAGGGCGGGCGCGAGGTGCAGCAAGGCCCGTGTGTAGTGCGCCTCGGCTGGCTGTGGTTCGGGGAGCTGGTCCAGGCGTGCCACGGCCGTCTGCAGTGTGCTGGCCGATCGCCCGCGCAGGGCCAGCGTCGCGCGGGCCTGTGCGACCACGGCGGCGCTGCCCCACTGTGGGTCGTTGTCGAGGTTGGCAAGCAGCTGTTCCGCTGCGCGCGCATCCGGAGGCGTCGCGTCGGTTCCGAGCAGCAGTTGCCAGGCCCGCACCAGCCGCAGCCGCGGGTCGTGCGGGGTGCGCTCCAGTGCCAGGGTGAGCGTGGCGGCGTCTGGGTAGTGGCGCAGGCGGTAGTCCTTGGCTTCGCTGGTGGGCCAGGCGTCAAGTTGCTGGATGAGGGCGGCCTCAGCCTGTGCCTGCTGGTGGTGTCGGCGGACATGGGGCAGCTGTGCCGCAGCGGCCGCGCAGGACAGCGCCACCACCGCCACCAGGGCCAGCGACACCGCCCGCGAGCGGCGCACGGTCTCCGCCTGGCGCAGCGGGCGCAGCAGTCGGTCGCCTTCACCGTGCGCCGTGTGCAGCTGGTGGGCGAGGTGGCGGCGGGTGTGCCAGTCGGCGGCCACCCAGCCCGCCAGCCCGGTGCACAGCCCGATGCCCGCGCCCGACCACAGCCCGAGCAGCGGGCTGCCCACCGCCACGGCCAGCGCGGCCACCAGTCCGGCTGCGGCCAGTCCCAGCAGCCTCGGGCGCCGCGCGTGTTGCAGCCACAGGCGCTCGATGGCCCGCTGGCTCGCGGCCTGGGCCCGGCGCACGTAGTCCTCGTCGAGTGTCCCAGGGCCGTGTCGGGCGATCTCCGCCACGGGTGTGCGGATGGCGATCTCGTGGTTCAGCCGCGACTGCAGGAAGCGCCGCAGGGCGTCGCCGAGGTGGAGGCCGCTGCCGCTGGCGTTCTTCTCCAGCGTGCTCAGGTCGTGTGCCAGCAGCACGGTCGCTGCCTGCTGGTGGTCCGCGACCGCCAGATCCGGGCCGAGTGCGGTGAAGGTGAGGGTCTGCCCGGCCACCAGCAGCCGCGCTTGCCGCACGGGCAGGCGCAGACGCTGCACCGCCTGCACCGCCAGCGGCGCGGTCGTGTAGCGGACCTGGTCCAGCGTGCAGCGGGTCTCCAGGCCGACCACATCGTCCAGGTACCGGGCCACCGCGCTGGCGATCGCCGGATCAGGGTGGTGGACATCGAGCCGGTCTTCGACCTCGATGCGTTCCTGCAGCTGGCACTGCCGGTGCTGCCAGCCGGTGGCGGCACAGTCGCCACAGGCCTGCAGTGGCCGACCCTGGCAGTCCGGGCAGACCAGCACCCCGCTGGCGGTGCAGCGCGGACAGTCCCGCTCGCCCTGGCCCGCGCAGGTGGTGCAGGGCAGCCAGCCCTGGCTGCAGGCGGCACACGCGCCGGTGTCTCCTCCGGTGCAGACGCTGCACACGCGGCGACCCAGTCCGCGGCAGTCCAGGCAAGTCGCCCGGTGGCGTCCCTGACAGTCCGGGCAGGTCCGCTGACCAGTGCCGCAGCAGCCCGTGCAGGGCAGGCTGCCGCGCTGCGCACACGTCGGGCAGGGCCATTCGGTGCCGAGGGGGGCCTGCAGCGCCTCAGGGAATCGTCCGCCCACGGGCAGCAGGCGCCGGTAGTGGCCTGGCGATTCCGCGGCCCACTCCTGGATGGCGGTGGCGGTGGCGGTTTCCGCGCTGGCCAGCTGCTGCTGGCAGGCCTTGTCGAGCGTCTCCCGGTCGGGCAGCGGCGTTGCCGGGGCTGGCAGGCGTCCGGGGCCTTCGCGGGTCTGCAGGTCCAGCTCGACACGCTGGCGGGTGGTGACGACCACGTCGGCGTCGGAGCGCTGATCTGGTGTCAGCTCCTTCAGATCGGCGGCCGAGAAGCGGGTCATCGACTCGACGTATGCGCCCACCACCTCGACCACCCGTCGTCGCCGTCCCGCTTCCTGCCCCTGCACGCTCGCCATCCCAAACCTCTGCCCGTGTTCGCCATCTGACCTGTCACGGGAAAGATTACACAACATCGCAGGGCATCGGCCCGGCCGATGCCCACGGCGGCCACCGGCGAAGGGGTCTGGTTCAGGTGATCGGGGCTGGACCTCGGGTCAGCGGCGAGTGGTGGCGAAACCAGCCCAGGTACCAGAGTCGGTGCACGATGCGGCGGGCACGGCCGTGCAGCACCACGGGCGGGCGGGGCGCGCCGGGCGGTGCTGCGGTGACGCGCAGCGCCTTGCGGTAGGTTGCCACCCGCAGTCCCCAGGACGTGATCGACTCGCCCTGACAGGCGTAGCCATGGCGCTCGTAGAGGCTGATGGCGGCGGTGTTGGTGACCAGGCACTGCAACCCGATCGCCTGGCAGCCCCAGTCGCGGGCCACGGAGTCGAAGTGCTTGACCAGCCGGTGCGCGATCCCGCGGTTGCGGTAGCGGTGGTCCACGGCCAGCAGGTTGATCCACAAGGTACCGGTGTCACGGCGCGGCTGCGCATGGAGAAAGCCCAGCACCTGTCCCTCGGCGTGCGCGACCCGGAAGTAAGGCAGCTGGTGGCACAGCCAGTACCCCATGTTCTGTTCAGTCTCCAGCGGGAAGCTGCGGGTCACCATGTCGCAGATCGGCAGCCAGTCCTGTACCCCGGCGGACTCGATCACGACCGCTTCGGCGAGCGGTCGCGCTGGGGCCGGTGCTGGACGGGCAGGGCGTGGGGCAGCACTGTGGACAGGCGCCTCGGCGGCTGCAGGGAGCCGCTTCAGTGGGACTGGGGTGTCGATCAGCAGCATGGTGGATGGCTTTCCCGTGTAGTCGTGGAGTGCGTCGGTTCCGGCGGGCTCGCAGCCCTTGGGCACAGTCAAAATGCTAGCGAGCGAGGTACGGACAGACACACCGTGGCTGAGGGGTCCGGGCGCTTTGGACGGCGCACGTTCGCGCGGTTGTGTGCGCAATTGCCGAGCGATTTGCCGGTACTTGCGCGTCTTCCGGGCGCTCCACGCACCGCCGTCCAGCACGGCATCGGCTGGCCGGCTGGATGTCGCTTGATAAAATCGCAACAAAAAAGAAAGATCAGTGAAATAATTCACTGACAGTTCCGTGCGCAGCCTGTGCCCGGACAGCCTGTTCAGGGAGAAATACATGCCGGATCTGGTCTGGAAGGGCGCTCTGCCGCACCGCGACTCTTCGCCGGTGTCGAGCGCGTCGAGCATGTCGGTCTCGGACTTCGATCCCTCCCGCTGGACCTGCTCGGTCTGCGGCAAGACCCGGGCGCGGGATCTGCTGCACAGCAAGGCCATCCTCGGGCGACCGGCGCTGGTCTGCGCGCCCTCGTGTCTTGGCGCGGAGCGTCGTGCCAGGGGCCGCTGAGGCCACCCGCCTCGATAGAATCGGCCGCGACGCCGTTGTCTATCCCGAGTTGTCCGATGCCCACTCCCCGTTCTGCTTCCAGCCCGCCACCTTCGTTCCTTCAGCGTCTGTCGATGGCCTTTGGCGTGCTGTTCAATGGCGCGCTGGCGCAGCGTTACCTGCTGGCTGACCAGGCGCTGAACCAGGCTGTCGCCCCCACCCCCACCCCGCCCCCTGCACCGGCTTCCCCCGTCACCCTCTTCAAGGAATCCACGCCCGACGCCGCGCTGCAACTGCTCGGCCTGCTCCAGCGCGAGGCCCGCCTGATCGACTTCGTGCAGGAAGACCTGACCGGCCACGCCGACGCCGATGTCGGCGCCGCGGCCCGCCTCGTCCACGAAGGCTGCCGCAAGGTGCTGGCCGCGCATTTCACGTTCTCCCCCGTGCGCACCGAGGAAGAAGGCCGCCGCATCACGCTGCCCGCCGGCTTCGACGCCAGCGCCGTGCGCCTGACCGGCAACGTCGTCGGCCAGGCCCCCTTCACCGGCACGCTCAGCCACCGCGGCTGGCGCGTCACCGAGGTGCGGCTGCCGCAGCGCGCCGAACACCACGACGCCAGCATCGTCGCGCAGGCAGAGGTCGAGCTGTGAGCGCCGGCCCCCGCTACAGCCTGGGCATCGACCTGGGCACCACGCACTGCGCGCTCGCCTGGGTCGACCTGCAGGCCACCGAGGCCGGCGACGCCGACCGCACCACCCACGGCGTCCTGTCAGTGCCGCAGGTGACCGCGCCCGGCACGGTCGAGTCGCGCGACCTGCTGCCGTCCTTCCTCTACCTGCCGCACGCCGACGAACTCGCCGCGGGCGACCTGAGCCTGCCGTGGGGCCAGGAGCAGGGCGGCTCGGTCGGCACGCTGGCCCGCCAGCGCGGCGCGACGACGCCGATCCGCCTCGTCTCCAGCGCCAAGAGCTGGCTGTGTCACCCCGGCGTGGACCGGCGCGGCCCGATCCTGCCCGCCGACGCGCCGGCCGAGATCGCCCGCATCTCGCCGCTGGAGGCGTCGCGGCGCTACCTGGCGCACCTGCGCGACGCCTGGAACCACGCCCATCCCGAGGCGCCGTTCCGCGAGCAGGCCGTCACCGTGACGATCCCCGCCTCGTTCGACCCCGCCGCCCGCGAGCTGACCGCCGAGGCCGCCCGCGAGGCCGGCTACGGCGCGGTGACGCTGCTGGAAGAGCCGCAATCGGCGCTGTACAGCTGGATCCAGACCAGCCAGGGCGCGTGGCGCAAGGCGGTGAAGCCGGGCGACGTGATCTTGGTGATCGACGTTGGCGGCGGCACGAGCGACTTCTCGCTGATGGCGGTGCTGGAGCGCGAGGGCAACCTCGAACTCACCCGCGTCGCGGTGGGCGACCACATCCTGCTCGGCGGCGACAACATGGACCTGGCGCTGGCGCACACCGTCGCGCGCAAGCTCGCCGCGGAGGGCAAGACGCTCGACCCGTGGCAGATGCGGGCGCTGACGCTGGCCTGCCGTGCCGCCAAGGAAGTGCTGCTGTCGGACCCGGACGCGCCCGCGCAGCCGCTGGTCGTGCCCAGCCGCGGCTCGAAGCTGATCGGCGGCACGGTCCGCACCGAGCTGACCCGCGCCGAGGTCAGCGCCATCATCCTCGAAGGCTTCTTCCCGCAGGTGCCCGCCTCGGCCCGCCCGGTGCAGAAGCCGCGCATCGGCCTGACGCAGCTCGGCCTGCCGTATGCGCAGGACGCCGCGATCAGCCGCCACCTCGCTGCGTTCCTCGCCCGGCAGGTCGGCGCGCTGGCCGAGCTGGAGGGCCTCGCTGCCCGCCAGCCCGAGGACGCCAGCTTCCTGCACCCGACCGCGGTGCTGTTCAACGGCGGCGTCTTCCGCGCCGGCCCGCTCGCGCAGCGCACGCTGGACACGCTCAACGCCTGGCTCGCCGAGGACGGCGCCCCAGCGGCGCGGCAGCTCGACGGCGCTGACCTCGATCTGGCGGTGGCGCGGGGTGCGGCGTATTACGGCCATGTGCGCAGTGGCCGTGGCGTGCGCATCCGGGGCGGCACGGCGCAGGCGTATTACGTCGCGGTCGAGTCGTCGATGCCCGCGGTGCCCGGCTTCGAGGCGCCGATGCAGGCGCTGTGCGTCGCGCCGTTCGGCATGGAGGAGGGCAGCGATGTCGCGATCGACGCGCAGCCCTTCGGGCTGGTCGTGGGCGAGCCGGTGCAGTTCCGCTTCCTCGGCTCGTCGGTGCGCCGGCAGGACGTGGCCGGCACGCTGCTCGACTTCTGGTCGCCTGACGAACTCCACGACATCGGCGAGATCCAGGCCACGCTGCCCGCCCAGGGCCGCACGCCAGGGGAGGTCGTCGCCGTGACGCTGCACGCAGGCGTCACCGAAGCGGGCACGCTCGAACTCGCCGCCGTCCCGGTCGGCGGCACCGAGCGGTGGAAGGTCGAGTTCGACATGCGCGGCCAGTCCTCGGCTGCGTGATGGCGGCGGTCGGGCCGTTCCTGGTCGGCATCGACCTTGGTACCACGCACACCGTGGTCGCCAGTGCCCGCACGGACGGCGGGCAGGGCGCCGAGATCACGCTGTTCGACATCCCCCAGTGGACGGGCCCCGGCGAATGGTCGGCCCGTCCGCTGCTGCCGTCGGTCCGCTTCCACCCCACCGACGCCGACCCCTTCGTCGGCCACCACGCCCGCCAGCTCGGCGCGCAGGTGCCCGGCCGGCTGGTCAGCAGTGCCAAGAGCTGGCTGTCCCACCCGAGCGCCGACCGGCTCGCCCCCATCCTCCCGTGGGGCGCGGACGACAGCGTCGGCAAGGTCTCGCCCGTCGAGGCGAGCGCGTCCTGCCTTGCCCACGTCCGCACCGCCTGGAACCACGCGCACCCCGACGCCCCGCTCGAAGCGCAGACCGTCGTGCTCACCGTGCCGGCGTCCTTCGACGAGGCGGCGCGGGCGCTGACCTTGCAGGCGGCGCGGCTGGCGGGATTGCCGACGCTGACGCTGGTGGAGGAGCCGCAGGCCGCCTTCCACGACTGGCTGTTCCGCCACCGCGAGACGCTGGCCACGGCGCTGGAGGGGGTGCGGTGTGTGCTGGTGTGCGACGTGGGGGGCGGGACGACCGACTTCTCGCTCCTCGACGCGCAGACCCTGCGCCGCACGGCTGTCGGCCAGCACCTGATGCTCGGTGGCGACAACATGGATCTGGCGCTCGCGCACCTCGTCGAGCGCCGCCTGAACGGGGCGCCGCTGTCGAGTGGCCGGCTGTCCCAGCTGCTCGCACGCTGCCGGGTTGCCAAGGAACAGTTGCTCGCCGCCGACGCGCCCGAGCAGACCACGCTGACGCTGCTGGGCGGCGGTTCCCGGCTGATCGGCCAGGCGCAGTCGGTGGTGCTGGGGCGCGACGAGGTGCGGGCGTTGCTGGTCGATGGCTTCTTCCCGCGGGTCGGGCGGCACGAGACGGCGCGGCGGGCACGGAGCGGCCTGGTGGAATTCGGTCTGCCGTATGCGAGCGACGCGGCCATCACGCGCCAGCTCGCCAGTTTCCTGCAGCAGCATCTGGCGTCGGGCGAGCCGCTGCCGGATGCGGTGCTGCTCAATGGTGGGGTGTTCCGCGCCGATGCACTGGCCGAGCGGCTGCTGCAGACGCTGGCCGACTGGCGCGGTGGCGAGGCTCCCCGGTTGCTGCACAACGACAACCCGGATGTGGCGGTGGCCCGTGGGGCGGTGGCGCACGCGCTGGCGCGGCAGGGGCGGGCACCGCGCATCGGCGGTGGGGCGGCGCGCAGCCTGTTCCTGCTGCTGGACGAGGGGGCTGACCCCGTGCAGGGGGTCTGCCTGTTGCCGCGGGGCAGCGAGCCGGGCTGCGGGCTGGCGCTGGCCGACCGCACGTTCACGCTGCGTCTGGGCCAGCCGGTGCGCTTCCATCTGGCGACCTCTGCCGCCGACACCGGCCCGCCGCCTGCCGTCGGCGCTGTGCTGACCCTGGCCGCCGACACGCTGCACCGGCTGCCGCCCCTCGCCACCGTCGTCCCGCCGACGCAGGCCACTGCTGGCCGGCGTGACCTCCCCGTGCGCCTGGAGGCCACGCTCGCCGAAGTCGGCACGCTCGACCTGCGCTGCGTCAGCGTCGAAGACCCGGCGCAGCACTGGCAGCTCGCATTCCAGCTGCGCGCTCCTGCCGCCACCACGGCCAGCACCGTGCAGACCGATGCCCAGCTCGCCCCCCGCCTGCCCGAGGCGATCGCGCTGCTCGACCGTGTGTTCGGCGCCAAGACGCACAAGCTTGCGCCCAAGGACATCAAGGGCCTGCGCGTGCAGCTCGACCACCTGCTCGGCCACCGCGACCGCTGGACCCGCCCGCTGGCGCGCCGGCTGTTCGATGTGCTCTGGCAGCGTGCCCGCGGTCGTCGCCGTTCCGCGGACCACGAGCGGCTCTGGCTCAACCTGGCCGGGTGGTGCCTGCGCCCCGGCTTCGGCGATCCGCTGGATGCGTGGCGTGTGGAGCAGGTCTGGACGGTGTTCGAGGCCGGCGCCGAACACCGCAACGACCCGCAGGTCGCCGCCCAGTGGTGGACGTTGTGGCGGCGCGTGGCGGGGGGCCTGCCCGAGGCGGCGCAACTGCGGCTGCTCGACGACTTCGGCTACAACCTGCAGGCGGCGGAACACCCTGGTGCGCCGCTGCCACCCAAGCCGCCGGGCCTCGTCAAGGGCGGCCACGACGACATGGTCCGCCTCGGCGCCGCGCTGGAGCGCATCCCGCCCGCGCACAAGGCGGAGGTCGGCGACTGGCTGCTGCAACCCTTCACCGCCGCGGCAGACGCCACCGCCAGCGCGACGCCCGAGCGCGACGAGCTGCGCCTGTGGGCGGCCGGTCGTCTCGGGGCGCGCCAGCCTTTCCACGGCAGTGCGCACGGCGTGGTGGCGGTGGAGGTCGCGGCCCGCTGGATCGACACGCTGTTCACCCTTGACTGGAAGCGCCGCCGCATGGCCGCCTTCGCTGCGGCGCAACTCGCCCGCATGACCGGCGACCGCGTGCGCGATCTGGACGGCGACCGCCGCACGCAGGTGCTGGCGCGACTGGCGGCGTGCGGCGCGGCGCCGAGCTGGTCGGCGATGGTGCGCGAGGTGG
>JAAFKB010000064.1 GCA_013299055.1 Sphaerotilus sp. | reverse complement strand
TTCCTCGACCAGCCCAACTCGCAGGACGGCAACGGTTACGCGGTGTTCGGGCGCGTGGTCGAAGGCATGGACATCGTGGACAAGATCCGCGCCGTGCCCACCGGCAACGCCGGACGGCACCAGAACGTCCCCGTCGAGCCGGTCCTCATCAAAAAAGCCTCTCTGGAAAAGTAACAGGAACACCGCCATGGCAGCCCCCCAAGTCGATCTGCACACCACCCTCGGCACCATCCGCATCGAACTCGATGACGCAAAGGCCCCCCTGTCGGCCGCCAACTTCCTCGCCTACGTCAAGAGCGGCCACTACGACGGGACCGTGTTCCACCGCGTCATCAAGGGCTTCATGGTCCAGGGCGGTGGCATGGAAGCCGGCCTGAAGCAGAAGCCCACGCAAGGCGAGATCCGGAACGAGGCCAACAACGGCCTGAAGAACAACAAGTACACCCTGGCGATGGCCCGCACGAGCGCCCCGCACTCGGCCACCTCGCAGTTCTTCATCAACGTCGCCAACAACGACTTCCTGAACTTCACGGCCGAGAACTCGTCGGGCTGGGGCTACGCGGTCTTCGGCCGCGTGGTCGATGGCACTGCCGTGGTGGACCAGATCGAGAAGGTCCGCACCGGCAAGCGTGGCTTCCACGACGACGTGCCGGTCGAGGACGTGCTCATCACCCGCGCCGTGGTCGTGGAGTGAGTCTGGCGGTGCCGGTCCAGGTGCTCCACGCCGCGCCGCACTGGCGCGGCGTGGAGATCGTCTCCGACCTGCACCTCAGCCCGGCCACGCCGCGCACCACTGCGGCACTGGTCCGCTACCTGCACAGCACCGACGCCGACGCCGTGCTGGTGCTGGGCGATCTCTTCGAGGCGTGGGTCGGTGATGACGTGCTCGATGACCCCGATGGCCCCGAGCACCACCTGCTGCGCCAGTTCGCTGCATGCGCCGCCCACCGCACGGTGGCGATGCTGGTCGGCAACCGGGATTTCCTGCTCGGCCCGCGTGCGGCGTCGCTGGCGGGCTGGCAGGTGCTCGACGAGGTCTGCGTGCTCGACGCCTTCGGGCGGCGCACGGTGCTGGTCCATGGCGACGCGCAGTGTCTGGCGGACGTGGACTACCAGCGGTTCCGCCGACAAGCGCGTGACCCGGCCTGGCAGCAGCAGTTCCTGGCCTGGCCGCTGGCGCATCGCCGCGAGATCGCCCGTGGTCTGCGCGACAGCAGCGAACACCGCAAGCGCACGCTGGGCATGGCCGGCTACCCGGACCTGGACCGCGACGCCATGCGCACGCTGCTGCACCAGGCAGACGCCACCACGCTGGTCCACGGCCACACCCACCGCCCCGGCGACGAGCGGCTCGGCGACGGGATGGTGCGCCATGTCCTGACCGACTGGGATCTGGACCACGACCTGGATGCCCCCCGTGCCGAAGTACTGCGACTGACCGCCGAGGGCGTGCAGCGCGTGCTGGTCGTGCCACCCACATGCTGAGGCGCTGGCTCGACGCCTGGCAGCAGCGGCGCACCCAGCGGCTGCTGGAACACCGGGCCATCCCGGACGACCTCTGGCTCGACACGCTGCGGGCCTTCCCGTTCCTGACCCGCCGCCCGTTGCCTGATCTGCTGCGCCTGCGCGAGCTGGCCACGCTGTTCCTGGCGCACAAGGAGTTCAGCACGGCTGGCGATCTGGTGCTCACCGATGCCATGGCCGTGGCGGTGGCAGCGCAGGCGTGTGTACCAGTGCTGCAGCTGCCGGGTGGGCTGGACCTGTACGGCGGCTTCGTCGGCATCGTGCTGCAGCCACACGAGGTGGTGGTGCCGCGCCAGTGGGTCGATGCGGTGGGCGTGGTCCACAGCGGCGAGGAGGTGCTCGCGGGCGAAGCGATGGATGGCGGGCCGGTGATGCTGTCGTGGCAGGACGTGCAGGCCGCTGGCGAGCGGGCGCGGGCCGAGGACGGCTACAACGTCGTGATCCACGAGTTCGTGCATGTGCTGGACATGCAGCATGGCGGCGTCGACGGCTGCCCCGCACTGCCCGACCGGGCGATGTACACGCGCTGGCACGACGCGATGTCACGTGCCCTGGCGCAGCACACCACCGAGGTGGACAGCGGCCGGCCCACCTGGCTCGATCCCTACGCCGCGCAAGGCCCGGAGGAGTTCTTCCCCGTCACGGCGGAAGCCTTCTTCGTGGCGCCAGACGGTCTGATGGCCGAGTTCCCCGAGGTCTACGCGCTGCTGAAGGCGTATTTCGGTCAAGACCCGGTGCGCTTTCGGGCATGAAAAAAGGGCCGCGAGGCCCTTCGGCGGACCAGGTCCACACGGCCATCAGGCGGTCGCTGGCTCCGCCTTCGGCTTGTCCTTGTTGCGTGGCTCGATGTCGAGCTGCACTTCGCCGGCCTCACTCACGTCCACCGTCAGGCGCCCACCGTCCGTCAGGCTGCCGAACAGCAGCTCGTCGGCCAGCGCGCGGCGGATCGTGTCCTGGATCAGGCGCTGCATCGGACGGGCGCCCATCAGCGGATCGAAGCCCTTCTTGCCCAGGTGCTTGCGCAGCGCGTCGGTGAACGTGACGTCGACCTTCTTCTCGCCGAGCTGGCCTTCGAGCTGCAGCAGGAACTTGTCGACCACGCGCAGGATGATGTCCTCGTCCAGCGCCCGGAAGCTGACGATCGAGTCCAGCCGGTTGCGGAACTCGGGCGTGAACATGCGCTTGAGGTCGCCCATCTCGTCGCCCGTCTCGCGGGCGTTGGTGAAGCCGATGGTCGACTTCTGCATGGCCTCGGCACCCGCGTTGGTCGTCATGACGATGATGACGTTGCGGAAGTCGGCCTTGCGCCCGTTGTTGTCGGTCAGCGTGCCATGGTCCATGACCTGCAGCAGCACGTTGAAGACATCCGGGTGGGCCTTCTCGATTTCATCCAGCAGCAGCACGCAGTGCGGCTTCTTCGTGACCGCCTCGGTCAGCAGACCACCCTGGTCGAAGCCGACGTAGCCCGGAGGCGCACCGATCAGGCGGCTGACCGCGTGGCGCTCCATGTACTCGGACATGTCGAAGCGCAGCAGGTCGATGCCCAGGATGTAGGCAAGCTGCTTGGCGACCTCGGTCTTGCCCACGCCGGTCGGGCCGCTGAACAGGAAGGCGCCGATCGGCTTGTCCGGCTTGCCCAGACCCGAGCGCGCCATCTTGATCGCGCCGGCCAGCGCGTCGATCGCGGCGTCCTGGCCGAACACGACGCTCTTCAGGTCGCGGTCGAGCGTCTTGAGCTTGCTGCGGTCGTCGCTGGTGACGCTGGCGGGCGGGATGCGGGCGATCTTGGCGACGATGTCCTCGACCTCGCTGCGGGTGATGCGCTTCTTCTGCCTGTTCTTGGGCAGGACGCGCTGGGCCGCACCGACCTCGTCGATCACGTCGATGGCCTTGTCGGGCAAGTGGCGGTCGTTGATGTACTTGGCGGACAACTCGGCCGCAGCCTGCAGCGCCCCCACGTCGTACTTGACGCCGTGGTGCTCCTCGAAGCGCGACTTCAACCCCTTCAGGATCTCCACCGTCTGCTCCACCGTCGGCTCGGCCACATCCACCTTCTGGAAGCGGCGGGACAGCGCGGCATCCTTCTCGAAGATGCCACGGTACTCGGTGAACGTGGTCGCGCCGATGCACTTGATCTGGCCGGAACTCAGCGCCGGCTTGAGCAGGTTGCTGGCGTCGAGCGTGCCGCCGGACGCCGCGCCTGCCCCGATCAGCGTGTGGATCTCGTCGATGAACAGCACGGCGTGCGGCTGGTCCTTCAACTGCTTGAGCACACCCTTCAGGCGCTGCTCGAAGTCACCGCGGTACTTGGTGCCCGCCAGCAGCGCGCCCATGTCGAGCGAGTAGACGGTCGACTCTGCCAGCACGTCGGGCACCTCGCCTTGCGTGATGCGCCAGGCCAGCCCTTCGGCGATGGCGGTCTTGCCCACGCCGGCCTCGCCGACCAGCAGCGGGTTGTTCTTGCGGCGGCGGCACAGGATCTGCACCACGCGCTCGACCTCGTGCTCGCGGCCGATCAGCGGGTCGATGCGGCCATCGCGGGCCGCCTGGTTGAGGTTCTGGGTGTACTGGTCGAGCGGCGAGCCCTTGCCGCTGTCGCCCTCGTCCTTGTCGCCCTCGGACGACGACGAAGACCCGGACTCGCCCTGTGTCTTGGTCGGCTCGGGCGGATCAGACTTGCGGATGCCGTGGGCGATGAAGTTCACCACGTCCAGACGCGTCACCCCTTGCTGGTGCAGGTAGTAGACGGCGTGCGAATCCTTCTCGCCGAAGATCGCCACCAGCACGTTGGCGCCGGTGACTTCCTTCTTGCCGTTGCCAGTGGACTGCACATGCATGATCGCCCGCTGGATCACGCGCTGGAAACCGAGCGTGGGCTGGGTGTCCACCTCGTCCGCGCCGCCGACCGTGGGCGTGTTCTCCTTGATGAACTGCGTCAGGCTCTTGCGCAGATCGTCCAGGTTGGCTGCACAGGCGCGCAGGACTTCGGATGCCGAAGGGTTGTCCAGCAGGGCCAGCAACAGGTGCTCGACCGTGATGAACTCGTGCCGCTGCTGGCGTGCCTCGACGAACGCCATGTGCAGACTGACTTCCAACTCTTGCGCAATCATGCGACCTCCATAATGCACTGGAGAGGGTGTGCCGCTCTCCGTGCCGCTGCCAGAACCAGTTCGACCTTTGTCGCTGCGACATCCCGGGTATACACCCCGCAGACCGCCCTGCCCTCATGGTGGATCTTCAACATGATGAGCGTGGCGGCGTCGATGCCGTGATGGAAGTGCTCTTGCAGCACCATGACCACGAACTCCATCGGTGTGTAATCGTCGTTGAGCATCACGACTTGATAGGCGCGAGGCGGCTCGACCCGTTGTTGCTGTCGTTCTTCGACGACGGCGCCCTGCCCGTCGGCGGGCGGGAGGGGGGATTTCGGAATTTCCGGCGTGTTGCTGGCCATGTGTGCATTCTATCGGTCGCTCGGATCACCCGCACCAGCCAAGGCCAGATGCCGTGGATCGCCAGGGTTCCACACCACGGCGTCCACCCCCAACACTGTCACGACAACCCGCCCGGCAATGCCGTCTGATTCTTGACAGCATTTCTAACGATCCCCAGAATCTTGACAAAATTATTGGGATTTTTGTTGGGAAACTGGAGAACAAAACGATGGCTATTGGCATGGTCAAATGGTTCAATGACGTAAAAGGATTCGGTTTCATCGAACCGGAAGGCGGCGGAGAGGATGTGTTCGCACATTTCTCGGCGATCCAGATGGAGGGGTTTCGCACCCTCAAGCAAGGCTCGCACGTGAGCTACGAGGTGGTGGACGGCCCGAAAGGCAAGCTGGCGCAGAACATCTGCGCACTGTCCACCGGCCCCGCTGCAGGGAGCACCGACCCGAGCGCCTGACGCCTGCCCCTCTGATCTGCACACGACAAAGCCCGCAGCCGCGGGCTTTGTCCATTCAGGGCACCCAGCGCAGCACCTGCCCCCGCGGGCTGTCCGTGAGCAGGTAGACCAGCCCGTCCGGCCCCTGGCGCACGTCGCGGATGCGCTCGCCGAGGTGTTGCAGCAGGCGCTGCTCCGCCACCACGCGGCGGCCATCGAGCGTGAGCCGCACCACCATCTGGCCCCGCAGGGCGCCCACCAGCAGACTGCCCTTCCAGCCGGGATAGCGATCGCTGGTGACGAAGGCCATGCCGCTCGGCGCGATGCTGGGCACCCAGCGGGTCAGCGGCGGCTCGAAACCGGGACGCGGCCCTTCCTCGCCGATGGGCGTGCCCGTGCCGTAGTTGCGGCCGTAGGTGATCAGCGGCCAGCCGTAGTTGCGGCCGGACTCGACCACGTTGACCTCGTCGCCACCCTGCGGGCCATGCTCGACCATCCACACCTCGCCCGTGTCAGGATGGAGCGCGGCGCCCTGGATGTTGCGGTGCCCCAGGCTCCAGACTTCCGGGCGGTGGCCGGCGCGGGCGACGAAGGGATTGTCGGCCGGTACCCCCGCCTGCGCCGTGATGCGCACCACCTTGCCGAGGTGGTTGTCCGGGTTCTGGGCGTCGTCCTTGCGCGCGTAGCGGTCGCCCAGGCCGACGAAGAGCGTGCCATCGCGGGCCACGACCAGCCGCGAGCCGCAGTGCAGCCGGCTGGCCACCTTGGGCAGCTGGCGGAAGAGAACCTGCACGTCCACCAGCCGCTGCCCCTGCAGCCGACCCCGCGCCACCGCCACGCCGTTGCCTGCCTCGCCCGCCTCGGCGTAGGTCCAGTACAGGCGGCCGTTCTGCGCGAACGCCGGATCGGCCACCACGTCGAGCAGGCCGCACTGTCCTGCCGCATCGACCGTCGGCAGGCCCTCCAGCGGTGCGCCGACGCGGCCATCAGCGCCGATCAGCCGCATCTGCCCGGCACGCTCGGTCACGACCATGCGTCCCTCTGGCAGGAACGCCATCGCCCAGGGATGCTCCAGTCCGCTGGCCACCACCTCCGTGCGCGACTGCGCCTGCGCCGCCCCCGAAGGCAGCCCGGCGAGCAGGCCCAGCGCCATACCCGCCCACCATCCGCGATTCACCATGGATCGACTCCGTTCAGGCACACCACGCGGCCACATGGTCCGTCCACAGAGTGTGCCCGAACGACCAGCCCACCAGAGTGGCCAGGGTCGCCCCCGCCAGGCGCAGCGACAGGGTGGACACCGCCGCCCCGTGCGGCCCGGCCGCTGCCGGCACCCAGCGCAGCCACAGCAGCGGCCCCGCCAGCAGCCCCAGCGTGCTGGTGAGCGCAAACACCGCCATCACCGCCGCCCCCTCGCCAGGCGACGACGCCACCGCCGCCAGCAGCAGCGCCGCGTGCAGCAGCCCGCACGGCATGGCCGGCCACAGCAGGCCCCACGCCGCCGCGCGGACCTCGCCCGGCATCCGGATGCGCGCCAGGCCACCGGGCAGAGCGGAGGAATCGGACGGCCGGGAGGTCGGCATATGCTCCAGCCACGCGGACAGACCCCTTGGCAACGCGCCCCGCAGCAGCATCCACAGGCCCAGCAGGAACAGCAGCACCTGCAAACCGCTCCACACCGGCCGCAGCCATGCCGCCGACACCGCCAGCCAGCGCACCCCGCCCACCAGCGCCGCCGCCACCGCCCCCACCGCCGCATACGCCAGCAGCCGTCCGAGCAGCATCCCCGCCACGGCGCCACCCGGCCGCTGCGGCTGGCAACGCCGCGCCACCGCCGCACAGCCCGCGCCGCACATCGCCGCGCAGTGCGGCGACCCCGCCAGTCCCATCAGCGCCGCCGTGAGCAGCAAGGCACCCGTCATCCGTTCACCCCCCCTGTCAGATCACCTTGGAAAACCGCTCCCGGCTCGCATCGGCACGCAGGTGGCGGTCGAACACCATCGCCACCGAGCGCACGAAGTACCAGCCCAGCGGCGTCACCTCCAGCCCGTCGGCGTCCAGCGTCACCAGCCCTTCGCGGACCAGCGTCTGCAGCGCCTCCAGCTCTGGCGCGAAATACTGGCGCACGTCGATCAGGTGCGCCAGCGCCACCGACTCGAAGCTCAGCCGCCCGTGGCACATGATCGACAGGATCACCGCCCGCCGCACCAGATCGTCCCGGCTCAGCGCCAGCCCGCGCACCACCGGCAGCGCGTTGCCCTTCAGCAGGTCGTGGTACTCGTCCAGCGTCTTGGCGTTCTGGCTGTAGGTGGCGCCGATCCGCGAGATGGCCGACACGCCCAGCCCGATCAGGTCGCAGTCCGGCTGGGTGCTGTAGCCCTGGAAGTTGCGGTGCAGCCGGCCTTGCCGCTTGGCTTGGGCGAGGCTGTCCTCGGGCAAGGCGAAGTGGTCCATGCCGATGTACTGGTAGCCGTGGCCGACGAAGCCCGCCAGCGCCTGCCCCAGCATCCCCAGCCGGTCCGGCGCGCCGGGCAAGTCAGCGCAGACGATGCGCCGCTGCGGCTTGAAGCGCGCCGGCAGGTGGGCATAGCCGTAGACGGCGATGCGGTCGGGACGCAGCCGGGCGACCTGCGCGACGGTGCGGGCAAAGCTCTCGGGCGTCTGGCGCGGCAGGCCGTAGATCAGGTCCACGTTGACCGAATCGAAGCCCAGGGCACGGGCGTCGTGCATCAGCGCCTCGACCTGCGCGTAGGGCTGGACGCGGTGGACGGCTTCCTGCACGGCGGGGTCGAAGTCCTGCACGCCGTAGGAAATGCGGTTGAAGCCCAGCGACTTCAGCATCTCCAGCCGCTGCTGCGTCACGGTGCGCGGGTCGATCTCGACCGAGTGCTCGCCGTGGGGCAGCAGCCGCACCCGCGCCGCGATCATCGCCACCAGGGTGCGCAGCTCGTCGTCGCTGAGATAGGTCGGGGTGCCGCCGCCCAGGTGCAATTGCGATACCGGCGGCGCCTCGCCCAACGCCAGAACGACCAGATCCAGCTCGTGCTCCAGCGCCTTCAGGTAGCGGACCACACGGCTGTGGTCGCGGGTGACGATCTTGTTGCAGGCGCAGTAGTAGCAGACCGACTCGCAGAACGGCACATGCACATACACCGACATCGGCGCCCCCGCCCCGCCGAGTCCGCCCAGGCTGCCGCGCTGCGCGAGCGCCTGGCCCAGGTGCTCGGCGGTGAAGGCTTCGACAAAACGGTCGGCCGTCGGGTAGGAGGTGTAGCGCGGCCCGGGGGTGTCCATCCGGGCCAGCAGCGCCTCGGTCCATGGCGTGTCGCGGGAAAGTGTCGTATGTTCCATGGCAGCCACTGTGCCGACCTTGTGGCGGCCGACCTTGACCCAGCGCAAGTCTGCTGTAGGTCAGCGAAACAAGAATCGCCCATTCTTGACCATCAGGGTTTCCACCATGCACGACACCACGACCCCGCCCCACCTGGATGCCTTGAAGGTGGCCTGTTCCGCCTGCAACCTGCGCGAGCTGTGCTTGCCGGTGGGGCTGTCGGACGAGGAGCTGGTGTCGCTGGACCAGATGATCGGTGCGCGCCGGGCGGTGCGGCGGGGCGAGCGGCTGTTCCACGCGGGCGAGGCGTTCACCGCGCTCTACGCCGTGCGCACCGGCTTCTTCAAGACCACCACCGCCGCCGAGGATGGCCGCGAGCAGGTCACAGGCTTCCAGATGGCCGGCGAGCTGCTGGGCCTGGACGGCATCAGCACCGACCACCACGCCTGCGACGCCATCGCGCTGGAGGATTCGCAGGTCTGCATGATTCCCTACGGCCAGCTGGAGTCGCTCTCGCGCGAGTTCACCCTGCTGCAGCACCAGTTCCACAAGATCATGAGCCGCGAGATCGTGCGCGACCACGGCGTGATGCTGCTGCTGGGCTCGATGCGGGCGGAGGAGCGGCTGGCGGCGTTCCTGCTCAACCTGACGCAGCGGCTGCAGGCGCGGGGGTTTTCTCCCTCGGCGCTGGTGCTGCGCATGACGCGCGAGGAGATCGGCAGCTACCTGGGCCTGAAGCTGGAGACCGTCAGCCGCACCTTCTCCAAGTTCCAGGACGAGGCCATCCTCGAAGTCAAGCAGCGCGACATCCGCATCCTCGACCAAGGCGCGCTGCAGCAGGTGGTCAACGCCGCGAACTGCTGATCCGCCGCTGCACCGTCACTTCACGCCCCCGGTGGCGGCGTGGTTGCGGGCCTGCAGGGCGGGCAGGTGCGCGGGATCGGTGGCAGCGGCCGAGGTGTCCAGCACCGGGTCCGGATGCCGGATGGCCAGTGCCAGCGTGATGAAGCTGGCCACCACCACCACCAGCGGGCCGCCGATCACCAGCCACACCATCTTGTAGCGCCACCAGGGCGGGGACTCGCCGCCCGTGGCGGCGGCGGGGGTTGCATTGCGTGTCGTCATGGGAACTCCTGTGGATCCTGTGTTTCCTGCGTGTCCTGTGCTCAGCGCGGCACGATGAAGGTGGATTTCTCGCGCACCACGGCCGGCGTGCGGCCGACCTTGGCGCCCGTGGCCTCGACCTCGAACTGGATGGCGTGCGAGCCGGGGCCGGCCTGGCTGGCGGTCTCGAACCCGGCCTGGACCGCCACCGTCACCCAGCGCGCCTCGGCCGGCCCCACCGCCACCGCCTCGCCCGGCGTCACCCGCAGGCCTGGCAGCCCGGTGGCGTCGATGCGGTACTGCTGCGTCTGCTCGGTGGCGTTCATGATCTGCAGGCGGTAGAGGTTCTCGATGCGGCCGTCCTCGATCTGGCGGGCCAGCGTCGCCCGGTCGCGCACGACATCGACCCGGAACGGCGAGCGCAGCCACAGGCTCGTCCCCACCGTCCCGACGATCAGCACCAGCACCGCCGTGTAGGCCAGTACCCGCGGGCGCAGGGTGCGGCGCCAGATCTGGGCGCGGGTGAGGTGCTGCTGCAGCCCGTTCTGGGTGTCGTAGCGGACCAGTCCGGGCGCATAGCCCATCTTGTCCATGATCCCGTCGCAGGCGTCGATGCAGGCCGCGCAGCCGATGCACTCGTACTGCAGGCCGTCGCGGATGTCGATCCCGGTCGGGCAGACCTGCACGCACACGCCGCAGTCCACGCAGTCGCCCAGCCCCTTGGACCTGGGGTCGACCTTCTTGCCCCGCGCGCCGCGTGGATCGCCGCGCTCGGCGTCGTAGCGGATGATGAGCGTGTCCTTGTCGAACATGGCGCTCTGGAACCGCGCATACGGGCACATGTACTTGCACACCTGCTCGCGCAGGAAACCCGCGTTGCCATAGGTGGCCAGCGCGTAGAACAGCACACAGAACCACTCCCACGGCCCCAGCCCCAGCGCCAGCACCGACGCACCCAGCGAGCGGATCGGCGTGAAGTAGCCGACGAAGGTGAAGCCGGTCCACAGCGAGAACGTCACCCACCCCAGCTGCTTGCCACCCTTGCGCAGGAGCTTCTCGCCCGTCCACGGCCCCGTGTCCAGCCGCAGGCGCTGGGCGCGGTCGCCTTCGAAGCGGTGCTCGAACCACAGGAAGATCTCGGTGTAGACCGTCTGCGGACAGGCGTAGCCGCACCACAGCCGCCCCGCCACCGCCGTGAACAGGAACAGCGCATAGGCCGAGAGGATGAGCAGCCCCGTCAGGTAGATGAAGTCCTGCGGATACAGCACCAGTCCGCCGAGGTAGAACCGCCGTGCGAGCAGGTCGAACAGCACCGCCTGCCGGTCGTTCCACAGCAGCCAGGGCGTGCCGTAGAAGACGATCTGGGTGATCCAGACCATCGCCCAGCGCCAGCGGGCGAAGACCCCCTGCACGGCGCGCGGGTAGATCTTCGGAGTCTTCTGGTAGAGCGAGATGGTCTTCACCACCGGCTCGCCGGCGGCCGGGGCTGTCATGGCTGCACACCCTTGCGCGAGAGGTTCCAGACGTAGGCCGCCAGCACCTGGGTCTGCTCGGGCGAGAGCCGCGTCGCGTGTGCCGGCATCACGTTGGTCATGCCGCTGTTGACGATGTGGACGATGGCGGCCTCGCCCCAGCCATGCAGCCAGACCTTGTCGGTCAGGTTCGGTGCGCCCATCGCCTGCAGGCCCTTGCCGTCCGCGCCGTGGCAGGCCGCGCAAGCACCGAACTTGCTCTTGCCCAGTTGCGCCGCGATCGAGTTGTGCGGGCTGCCCGACAGGCTCAGCACGTAGTGGGCCACGTTCTTGACCTCCTCGGCCGAGCCAACCGCTGCGGCCATCGGCGGCATCATCCCCTGGCGCCCTTCGGCGATGGTCCTGGCGATGTAGTCCACATCCGAGCCCCCCAGCCAGTCCTTGTCGGTGAGGTTGGGGAAGCTCTTGCTGCCCTTGGCGTCCGAGCCGTGGCAGCCGGCGCAGTGGTTCAGGAACAGCCGCTCGCCGATGCCCATGGCCTGCTGGTCCTGCGCCAGGGCTTGCGGGGCCATGGTGGCGAAGCGGGCGTACAGCGGCGCCATCGTCTGGCGGGCCTTGGCGTGTTCGGCCGCCAGTTGCCCGTCGGAAGACCAGTTCAGCGTGCCCTTGGCGGTGCCGAGGCCGGGATAGAGCGCCAGGTAGATCGCCGCGAACACGACCGTCAGGATGAACAAGCCCATCCACCAGCGCGGCAGCGGGTTGTTCATCTCGCGCAAGTCCTCGTCCCAGGTGTGGCCGGTGGAGTTGTCGTCGGCCATGACGGTGCGCTTGCTGGCCACCGCCAGCACGAAGACGCAGAACAGCAGTCCCCCGACCGTGATCGCGATCACGAACCAGGACCAGAAACCAGAAGTGAAGTCACTCATGGGTGCCTCCTTGGGTGGTCAGAGTCTTGGCAGCGTCGTCCCGGAACGGAAGCGCGGCGGCCTCGTCGAACGCGGAACGGTTGCGGCTGGAATAGGCCCAGGCGACGATGCCCAGGAAGAAGATGAACAGCATCACGGTGACGAGGCTGCGGAATTCGTTGACGAGGTCCATGTCAGCGTCTCCGGTCACTTGGACGTGCTGGCAGCACCAGCGGCGGCCAGCTTGCCCGCCGTGCCCAGCACCTGCAGGTAGGCGATCACGGCCTCCATCTCGGTCTTGCCCTTGACCGCGTCGCCCCCTTGGGCGATCTCGTCGTCGGTGTAGGGCGCGCCGAGCTTGCGCAGCGCCGCCATCTTGGGCGCGATCTCGGCCGGATTGACCTGTGCCGTGTTCAGCCACGGGTACGAGGGCATGTTCGACTCGGGTACCACGTCACGCGGATTGGTCAGGTGGACCAGATGCCACTGGTCGCTGTACTTGCCGCCCACGCGGTGCAGGTCCGGGCCGGTGCGCTTGGACCCCCACTGGAAGGGCCGGTCGTAGACGAACTCGCCCGCCTTGGACACCTCGCCGTAGCGCAGCACCTCGGCGCGCAGCGGCCGGATCATCTGCGAGTGGCAGTTGTAGCACCCCTCGCGAACATAGACATCGCGCCCGGCGAGCTGCAGCGCGGTGTAAGGCTTCAGGCCCGGCACCGGCTGGGTCGTCGAGGTCTGGAAGAACAGGGGGACGATCTCCACCATCCCACCGAACAGGATGGTGACGAGGGTGAGGACGATCATCAGGAAGTTGCTGGTCTCGATCTTCTCGTGACCAGAGACGGGACGGTTGGCGTTGGCTTGGGCCATGGTGTGCAGTGCTCCGGTTCAGGCGTGGGCGGGGGCGTGGGCGACCACAGCAGGGATCGCCACCGCTTGCACACGACCGGCCTGGATGGTCTTCACCACGTTCCAGGCCATGATGAACATGCCCGACAGGTACATCACGCCGCCGCCGAGGCGGATGACGTAGAACGGGTAGGTCGCCTTGACGCTCTCGACGAAGCTGTAGACCAGCGTGCCGTCCGGGTTCACCGCACGCCACATCAGGCCCTGCATCACGCCGGCAATCCACATCGCGGCGATGTAGAGCACGATGCCGACGGTGGCGACCCAGAAGTGCAGCTCCATCGCGCGGATGCTGAACATCTGCGTGCGGCCGAACATGCGCGGGATCAGGTGGTAGAGCGAGCCGATCGACACCATGCCGACCCAGCCCAGGGCGCCGGAGTGGACGTGGCCGACGGTCCAGTCGGTGTAGTGCGACAGCGCGTTGACGGTCTTGATGGACATCATCGGACCCTCGAACGTGCTCATGCCGTAGAACGACAGCGAGACGATCAGGAACTTCAGGATCGGGTCGTCCCGCAGTTTGTGCCACGCGCCCGACAGGGTCATGATGCCGTTGATCATGCCGCCCCACGACGGCGCCAGCAGCACCAGCGAGAAGACCATGCCGACCGACTGCGTCCAGTCCGGCAGCGCGGTGTAGTGCAGGTGGTGCGGACCCGCCCACATGTAGGTGAAGATCAGCGCCCAGAAGTGGACGATCGACAGCCGGTACGAATACACCGGGCGACCGGCCTGCTTGGGGATGTAGTAATACATCATCCCCAGGAAGCCTGCGGTCAGGAAGAAGCCCACCGCGTTGTGGCCGTACCACCACTGCACCATCGCGTCCTGCACCCCCGCATAGGCCGAGTAGCTCTTGGTCAGGCTCACCGGCAGCGCGGCACCGTTGACGATGTGCAGCAGTGCCACCGCCAGGATGAAGGCGCCGAAGAACCAGTTGCCCACATAGATGTGGCTCACCTTGCGGATGCCGACGGTGCCGAAGAACACCACCGCGTAGGCCACCCACACGACGGTGATCAGCAGGTCGATCGGCCACTCCAGCTCGGCATACTCCTTGCCCTGCGTGATGCCCAGCGGCAGCGAGATGGCGGCGGCCACGATGACGAGCTGCCAGCCCCAGAAGGTGAACTGGGCCAGCGCGGGGGCGAACAGCCGGGTCTGGCAGGTGCGCTGCACGACGTGGTAGCTGGTCGCGAACAGCGCGCAGCCCCCGAAGGCGAAGATCACCGCGTTGGTGTGCAGTGGCCGCAGACGGCCATAGCTGAGCCATGCGATGCCGTCGGTGAGTTCAGGAAATGCCAGCTGGGCCGCGATCACGACCCCGACCAGCATCCCCACGATGCCCCAGACCACCGCGGCCAGTGCGAACAGCCGCACGGTCGCGTCGGTGTAGACGGGGGCATCCGTCTTGGTTTGGATTGCCATTGGTTGCTCCTAGGAAATTTTGTCGATCCTTGGGGCCGATTCTTTGGCACTCAGGGCAAGACCGGATTGATCGGCATCAAGGCCACCGTGGTCGGAGCGCAAGATCCGCTCGCCTTCGCGTTCGACATCGTCGAACTGACCGCTCTTCAAGGCCCAGGCGAAGACGGCGAGGATCAGGAAGACCAGGACCACCGACAGCGGCACCAGCAGGAAGAGGATGTCCACGGGATGCGTCCTTCAGCGTGTGGGGGCTGCGGCCGGACGCGCCAGCCGCAGCGCGTTGAGGACCACCACCAGCGAGCTGAGCGCCATGCCCAGCCCCGCCAGCCATGGCGGCAGCCAGCCCATCAGCGCCAGCGGCACCGACAGCACGTTGTAGGCCAGCGCCCAGCGCAGGTTCTGTCGCACGATCGCCACAGTGCGGCGGGCCGTGTCGAGCAGGACGGGCAGGTCGTCGATGCGGTCCGACAACACGATCACGTCCGCCCGCGCCTGGGCCAATGCGGCGGCGGTGCCCAGCGCGATCGAGACATCGGCGCGGGCGAGCACCGGTGCGTCGTTGATGCCGTCACCGACCATCACCACCACCCGGCCAGCGGCCTGCAGCGCCTCGACCGCGGCGAGCTTGTCCTGCGGCGTGCAGCGGGCGCGGGCGTCGGGGATGCCGAGGCGACTGGCCATGGCCTCGACGCTGGCGGTCTGGTCGCCGGAGAACAGGTGCAGCGCCAGGCCAGCCTTGGTCAGACCGGCAACACCCGATACGGCGTCGGCACGCAGCACCTCGTCGAACTCGAAGCACGCCACCGGCTGCAGGCGTCCGTCGAGTTCCATGCCCAGCCAGACCGTCGGCCGACCGGGCAGCTCCACGCCGTCCGGCACCCCGCACCAGGCGGGTCCGCCCATCCGCACCCGCAGTGCCCGGTCATCGAAGCGTGCCGTGGCCTCCAAGCCCTGCCCAGCGTGCTCGGACACGGCGTCCAGCACCACGTCCGCCAGGTTCTGTCCCGGATAGCCGTGCGCCAGCGCCCGTGACAGTGGATGCTGCGACCGCCGCGCCAGCGTCGCCACCAGACTCTGCAGGATCTCCCCAGCAATGTCGGGCGTCCGCTGCAGCACGCGGGTGTGCGCCACGGTCAGCCGGTCCTCGGTCACGGTGCCGGTCTTGTCGAAGACGACATCCTGCACGCGGGTCAGGATCTCCAGCGCGTCCAGCCGCTGCACCAGGATGCCGCGCCGCGCCAGTTCGCCGGCCGACGCCAGCAAGGCCACTGGCGCTCCCAGCGACAGCGCGCACGGGCAGGTCACGATCAGCACCGACACGGCCACCCAGAGCGCGCGGCTCGGGTCGATGAACTGCCACGCGCCCCACGCTCCCGCGGCCAGCGCCAGCACGCCCCAGAGGAACGGCGCGGCGATGCGGTCGGTGGCGAGCAGGAAATCAGGCCGCTCGGTCAAGGCCCGCTCCACCAGGGCGACGATGCGCTGGTAACGCGTGTGCGCACCGAGCTGGCGCACCTCCATCACCACCGGCGCCCCCAGGTTGAGGCAGCCCGCCGACACCTCGTCCCCCACCGCCCGATCCACCGGCCGCGACTCGCCCGACAGCATCGCCTCATCGACCTGCGTGGCCCCTTCGACCACGCGGCCATCGGCGGCGAACGCCTGACCGGCGTGGACCCGCACCCGGTCGCCCACCACCAGCGCGGACGCGGCCACCAAGACGCCCTGCCCTTGCGCATCCAGCCGCTCCACCGCATCGGGCAGCCGGCGCATCACGCTGTCCAGCGACTGTGCCGCCCGCTGCCGGGCGCGTGCCTCCAGCCAGCGGGCGGCGAACAGGAAACTGACGAACATGGTCAGCGAGTCGAAATACACCTCCGTGCCGAAGGGGCCGGTCGGGTCGAAGGTGGCCGAGGCGCTGGCGATGAACGTCACCGCGATGCCAAGGGCTACCGGCAGGTCCATGCTGATGCACCCCTCGCGGATGCCGCGCCACGCCCCACGGAAGAACGACCCTGCGGCGAACACCATCACCGGCAGGCTCAGCAGCCAGCTCGCCCAGCGCAGCAGGCCCACCATGTCCGGCGTGATGTCACCGGGGTCGGCGACATAGGCCGGGGTGGCGTACATCATCACCTGCATCATGCAGAACGCCGCCACGAACAGCCGCCAGACCGACTGCCGCGTCTCGCGGGTCGCCAACGCCACGGCCTGCGCGCCCGTGTCGGGGAAGGCGCCGTAACCTGCGCGCTGCACCGCCTCGATCAGCGCCGACACGCGCGTGGTCTGCGGGTTCCAGGTGACGACCGCACGTTGCGCCGCGCCGCTGACCTCCGCCCGCTGCACCCCCTCGACGCGGCACAGCGCGTCCTCGATCTGGCCCGCGCATGCCGCGCAGTGCAGGCCGCTGAGCAGCAACCGCGACTGGCCGAGTTCGCCGCCCGTGCCGTCGTCGATCCACTGGGTGTAGGCAGACTGCTGCTGGCGGTCATCGACGGCGGCGGCCTGGGTCGGGCTGAGAGGCGGCAGCGGGAGGGCGGGGGCGACGGTGGCGAGGGCGGAGAGCATGGCTTGCGCTATTCTTGAAGCCCAACGCCGCGCCCAACATGATCCACATCAAGTTCAACCTCCTCGGCCTCGCTGCCCGGCTGCTGCCGGTGGCGTGCCTGCTCACCCTGTCGCCCGCCGGCCACGCGCAGGACCGCGCGCAGAAGCTGCCCACGGTCCAGCTCACCGCCGGCATGCACCTGATCCGCGCCGAAGTCGCTGACGACGATCTGGAACGTCAGATCGGCCTGATGCACCGCCCCAGCATGGGGGCGAACGACGGCATGGTCTTCGTCTTCGAGCGGCCCGAAGAGCAGTGCTTCTGGATGCGCAACACGCTGATTCCGCTGTCGGCCGCCTTCATCGACGACACCGGCACCATCGTCAACATCGCGGACATGAAGCCCAGGTCGGACGAGTCGCACTGCTCGAAGAAGCCGGTGCGGTTCGTGCTGGAGATGAACAAGGGGTGGTTCGAGAAGCGGGGGCTGAAGGCGGGAAGCGTGATCGGGGGGGCGGTGTTCAAGGCGGGGAAGTGAGGGGGCCCGGGATCAGGGCGTCAGACCAAGGTACCGACGGCCAGATCAAATCCGCCCCACCCTGCCCTCACCAGAAGCACAACCCATGAACCGCAACCTCTGGCTCCTGGCCGCCGCCCAAGGCCTGTTCCTCACCAACAACGTCGCCTTCATCGCGATCAACGGGCTGGTCGGCCTCGCGCTGGCCCCGCTGGGCTGGATGGCGACGCTGCCGGTGATGGGCTACGTGCTGGGCGGGGCGATGTCCACGTCGCTGGTGGCACGCACGCAAGCCCGCTTCGGTCGCAAGACCTCGTTCCAGCTGGGTGCGGCGGTGGCGCTGCTGTCGTCGCTGGCGTGTGCATGGGCGGCGGTGGGGCGGCATTTCGAGCTGCTGTGCCTGGCCACCGTCGTGGCGGGCTACTTCAACGCCAACGCGCAGCTCTACCGCTTCGCTGCCGCCGAGCTGGCAGGCAAGACCGGCCCGGAAAAGGCGGTCTCGATGGTGATGGCGGGCGGCCTGCTCGGCGCCATTGCCGGGCCGAACCTGGCGGCGCAGACGCGCGAGTGGATGGCCGTGCCGTTCGCCGGAGCGTATGTCGCGCTGGCGGGGGTGGCACTGCTGTCGATGGGGGTGCTGGCGGCGATCGACTTTCCGCCGCCCCCTGCGAAGAAGGCCACTTCCGGTGGACGCCCGCTGTCCGAGATCGTGCGCCAGCCGGTGTTCATCGTCGCGGCGCTGTGCAGCTCGCTCGGCTACGGGGTGATGAACCTGCTGATGGCCTCCACGCCCATCGCGATGGACCAGTGCGGCCTGCCCTTCTCCGACACGGCGCTGGTGCTGGAGTGGCACGTCATCGGCATGTTCGCGCCGGGCTTCTTCACCGGGCAGCTCATCAAACGGTTCGGGGTGATGCGGATCATGGCCATCGGCGTGCTGCTGAACGCGCTGTGCATCGCCGTCGCGCTGACCGGCGTGGACCTGCACCGCTTCCTGATCGCGCTGTTCTTGCTCGGGGTAGGCTGGAACTTCCTGTTCACCGGGGCCACCACGCTGTCGCTGCAGACGTATGCCCCCGAGGAGAAGGACCGGGCGCAGGGGGCGCTGAACTTCTGCGTGTTCGCGGTGCTGGCAGTCAGCTCGTTCGCGTCCGGGCTGCTGATGACGACGCAGGGCTGGGCGTGGCTGAACGTCGGCTCGCTGGTGCCCGTGGGCCTGACGGCGGCGGCGCTGGTGTGGATGCACCGGCAGCCGCCGCGCCCCTGACGGCGGGGCCCAGGATCAGGCTCAGGCGCTGACGATCCGCAGGTCGCTGGCGGTCACGGCACCGGAGTTCAGGCTGGCGATCAGGGTGGTGCCGCCGGCAGCGGTGCCGTTGCTGTCGAAGGTCAGCGTTCGGTCGTCCGTGTCGAACAGGAAGAACGCCCCGCTGCCCGAGGCGACCGGCACGGTGCCCGACACGAAGAAGCCCGTCGCGTTGCCCACCGGCAGACCGCCAAAGTTGCTGCTGACCACCTCGATCACGTCGGTGCCGCTGAGGAAGTCGGTGAGCTGGTCGCCGCCTTCGCTGCTGGTGACGAAACGGAAGGTATCCGCGCCTGCGCCACCCGTCAGCGTGTCCGCCCCGGCGCCGCCGGTCAGCACGTTGGCCACCGCGTTGCCCACCAGCGCATCCGCAAACCCGCTGCCCACCGCGTTCTCGATCGTCACGTTGTAGCCGATGGTCAGCGTGTCACGCGCCAGCTGGGTGCCCGCCGTGTAGATGTCCACGTCGTAGCCCACCCCGATGGTGGACCACTGGCCCGCATTGAGGTTGATGGTGCAAGCCTGGGCCTGGGAAGCGCCGCTGATCGTGTCGGTCCCGCCGGTGTCCCACAGGCACTCGTAGACCACCGACGTGGACGACCAGGTGTAGACGTTGTTGCCCGCGTTGGTGGTGGTGTTGGCACCGTACAGGTACTGCAACGCCGCGATGTCGTTGAGCATGTAGCTGGTGGGCAGATAGCCGCCTGTCGCCCCCACGGCCGGTGCGCCGTCGTAGGCCTTGTAGCTCATCAGGCTGTACTTGATCTGGTCCTCGCCTGGCAGAGCAGCCGGCGCGCCTTCATGGGGATGCTCCAGACCCATCGCATGGCCCAGCTCGTGCAGGATCACGGAGAACGCGCCACCGCCGGGGGTCGGGTTGTCATACAGCGGCGAGGGGCCGATCCAGACATCGCCGCCTGCCGCCAGCGTCGAGGGGAAGTAGGCGTAGGAGGTGGACCCCAGCGCCGCCACGGTCGAGCGCGTCCAGCGGATGTCGCCAGCCGAGGTCGCGGTGTCGGCGACTTCGACAAAGGTGATGTTGGCCACCGCCGAGAGCCGGTTCATCACATCGACGGCCGCGGCGCGCTGGGCCGTGTTGAGCCCTTCATAGGTCTGCTCGTAGGTGCCCGGATTCCGGAACACCGAGGTCGAGCTGCTGAAGCTGTACGTCAGCGTCACGCCCGTGCCAACCGCATCACCCCACTTGATGCCGTCCACGATGTTGTCGATGTTGTCCGGCACCTCGGCCGGGACGGTGAAGCTGGTCGTGGTGGCGGTCGAGCCGTCGATGCCGGGCAGGTCGTCGTTGATGATCGTGGCAGAAGCCGTCGTTGCAGCAGCGTCGAGCCGGCCGTTGACGGGATTGCTCAGGGTGATGGAGAAGGTCTCGTCGCCCTCGACGACCGAATCTCCGACCACCGGAACCGTGATGGTCTTGGAAGTCTCCCCGGCCGCGAAATTCACCGTGCCACCGTTGAACCCCGTGTAATCGGGGCCGAACGAGGCGGTGCCGGGGGTGATGCTGTAGAAGACCGAGCCGGTGCCAGTGGACAACGTGCGGCTGACGGTGAACGTGAAGGACGTGGACGGACTCGTGAACGTGTTGCCCTCGGCCTTGTTGGCATCCAGAGCGACGATGCTGTAGAGCGAGGTGTCGTCATCGACGATGGTGCCGCTGGCGGTGGCTGTGGCGATCGTCGCGTTGGTCGCCGCGGACAGCGTCACCGAGAAGGTTTCGTCGTTCTCGGAGGTGGTGTCGCCGGCGACGTTGAGCGTGATGACCTTGCTGGTCTCGCCATCGGCGAAGCTGACCAAGCCGGTGGTCGAGCCACTGAAGTCCGAGGCCGCCGTGGTCGTGTGCTGCAACGCCCAGTTGGCGCTCGACGCACCCGCGCCATTGCTGCGCGTCACCGTGAACGTGAACGGCGTCGTGCTGCTGTTGCCTTCTGCCTTGCTGGCCGACGTGGCCGCGATGCTCAGCGTCGCCGGTACCACCACATCATCGTTCTGCACCGTGCCCGCCGCCGACGCCGTACCGATCGTCGCGTTCACCGCGTTGCTCAGCTGCACCGTGAACGCCTCGTCCGCTTCGACCGCCGTGTCGCCTGCCACGCTGATCGTGATGACCTTGCTCGTCTCACCATCCGCGAAGCTCACCGTGCCGGTGGTCAGACCAGAGAAGTCCCCCGCCGTCGTGCCGCCGTTG
>JAAFKB010000063.1 GCA_013299055.1 Sphaerotilus sp. | reverse complement strand
CACCATGCTCACCGTCACGTCGTCGCCTGCCACCACACCGCTCTGGCTCTGGCCCCCCGTATTCACCGTTGCCGTCACGCCCCCGTCGTACACCTTGTCCGCCACCGTCACGCCGCTCACCACCAGCGTCCTCGGCGTGATCACGCCAATGGCAGCGGTCACGGTCCCGCCAGAACCGACGTCATAGCCATAAACCGGCTTGGCACCGGTCGCGGCACTGCTGATGGCGACCGAGCCAAGGCCGAGACCTGAGACTTGAACAAGCTGGTTGGTACCGACCGCCTTGGTGGGACTTCCGTCGGGCAGCACGTAGACCCCGTTCGCCGCGACACTCGGCTGCACGGTGTCACCATCCACGCCCCCCCCGACCATCAGGTTGGCAGGGGTCAGTGCCGCCGTGACCGTGCCGTCATAGACCTTGCTCACCACGCCACCCAGCGTGACCCCCAGCACGGGCCGATGACTGAACAGCAGCCCGTTGCCCGCACCCAGCACGACGCTCGCGTCCGAAAATCCATATTGCTTGAAATCGAACACCAGACCCCCGCGCTGATCGGCCACGGCCGCATCCCCGCTGAAGGGGTCGGGGTTCTCGCTCCACAGCAGCCACTGCCCGCTGCCCAGCGGCTGCAGCGCCGAAGCACCCGCCTGGTTGACCAGACGTCCGGCGCGAATGTCGATGTCGCTGTCGTGGGTCCAGATGCTCCCTTGGGGGCCGATCACCAGCGGCCCGTTCGCCTCGATCTGGACATCCCCCGCTGGGGATGCCTCGACCCTGGCGTTGAGCGTGATGGCCCCGGCCTGCAGGAGGATCGGCCCGCCGATCAGGAGATCGGACACGATGTGGAGGGCGGCCAGGTTGCCAGGCTTGCCCAGTTCCAGCCCACCCGGCATGCGGTTGAAGTGCAGCATCGCGTCCGGCCATGTCAACGCCGAATCAAAACTCGCACTGACCGGGCTGATCGTGAGCGTGCCTGTGGTGTCGAGGGTCGAGAACTGCCCGACCAGGCTCAAGGTGTCGGTCAGGATCGTGATGTCAGCACTGGACGTGTCGATGGAAGAGCCCGGAAGGGCACCCAGGATCACGCCGTCCAAGTCCATGGCCCGCCCACTGGACACCAGCGTGATCGGACCCGATCGTGCCAGCAGCGTCGCGGTGCCGAGCCGCATCCCCCGCACCCAGGAGGCACTCGAATTGGTTTCCCCGATCAAGGTGATCCCACCGCCTGCACCGGAGGCGGTCACCCTGAAAGGCGACCCGTTGCTTACCTGGATGCCTTGGCGATCGTCCTGGCTGCCGGGCCGGGCATCTCCCGTGATGTGGATGGCCTCGACCGTGGTGTTGGCGGACTCGATCGTGGTGCCGACATGACTGGTCGCGCTGCCGTAGGCATTGAATTCCACGCCGTGCGCTGCGGCCGTGCCGCCCCCCGTGCCGCCCACACCGTCGATCAGGACGGTGCCGGTGCCACTGAGGATCGACACCCCGCTGTTGGCCAGCACGCCCACCGCCATCAGGTTCATGTCGCCGGTCGGGCCACCTTGTCCACGAATGACGATGTCCCCGCCGGAAGAATTGATGCTGATGCCCACGGCGTCGCCAGTGGAAAAGCCCAGGCGGACGCCGACCGTGTCCTCACCGGAATCCAGGTGGAAGGCACCGACGGCGTACCCGGCCGGCAGTCCATCGGGCCCTGCTCCCCCCCCCGCCAGCGTGATGTCACCCCCGTGGCTCAGCAGCGACGTGAAGTCCCCCACCCGGATGGCGCCACCCTGGCCGGCATTGTTCGCCCAGAGTGTGATGTCGCCCCCATTCGTCTCCAGCTGATAGACGGACAGCGTGATGCTGCGATCGGCCTGCAGCAGCAGTGGCGCACCGGCGCCGGTCACGCTGATCCCCGGCGAGGACACGGTGATCCCCCGACCGAGCACGCTCACGGGCCCCGTGCTCTGGATGCTTCCATAGAGAAGGACATCCGCTCCAGCGTCGATCAGGACCGATCCCGTCGTGGCGATGTTCCCCACGCTCCCGATGGATCCACTGGCACGCAGCACCAGAGACAGGCCCGCTCCGTAATCGGCCAGGTCCACCCCGCCCTCCACGTAGAGGTCACCGTCCGCGATCAGCGTCAAGGTGGCCGCCGCCCCTGTAGTCTTGACGATACTGGCCAGGACCGTGATGTGCCCCCCGCCGCCACTGCCACCGGATGTCAGCAGTGTGACGCTGCTGCCGGCGTCGAGTGCATTCATGATCGACGTCGCGTTCACGCTGACCGAGGAGGCCGGTGACGTGGTCCCGCCGCCCACGGCCACGCCGCTGGACTCGATCGTCAAGTCCACCGGGTCCAGCAGCCACTGTCCCCCCTCGCCGGCGTCCACGCGGCCCTGCACCCCCAGAACATGCCCGGAAGTCTCGATGCGTCCACCGCGCCCCGCCACCCCACGGGCACGCAGGCTGCCGTCCACCAGGGTCATGGAGCGGGCATCGGTGACATCGCTCCACAGCACCACACTGCCCCCCTGGCCCCGGACCAGCGCATCGGCCTCGATCTCGGCCCCCTGCTGCATCACCACGCGCCGGGACTGGGCAAGCCCCTCGCCACCCTGCCAGCCCCCGCCCACCCGCACCCGCCCGCCGCCCGACGCCCCCGACGCGTCCACGCGCACGCCCTGTCCGAGCAGGATGTCATCGCCCAGCAGGACGAGGTCGCCGCCCGCACCACGACGGCCACGGCCGCTCACCACGGTCGGCCCCGTCAGGGCCAGGCGGTGGTCGGCGGGCGCGGGCTGTGGCGATGGCAGTGGCGCAGCGGGGACAGGCAGGGGCAAGCGTGGCAGCGTCAGGGCCTCCAGCCGGACGCGCCCCGCCTCGCCCCCGGAGACGTCCACCTGGGCAGCCACCAGTTCCAGCACCGGCGACTGCACCACCACCACGCCCCCGGCGCTCTCGTCGGTCGCGGCGGCGTTGACTTCGACGCCTTGTGCGGACCGTCCCGTGGCGTCGAGACGCCCCTGCAGGTGCGCAGCGTCCTGCGCCTGGATGGTGATGGACCCGGCGGTCCCTTCGAGCGCCCCGACACTGATCTGACCCAAGGCATCCTGCCGGAACCGATCCGCGACGACCTCGACCACACCGCCCTCGCCGCCCGGCACGGGTGCGGCCGCCTCGGCCAGGACCGTTCCGCTGTTGAGCACCTCCGCTGCGGCCAGCCTGACGCTGCCCGCCGGCCCCGACGCCGTCGCGCTCGCGTCGATGACCCCACGGTTCTCGACCTGGTGCGAGGCTTCCAGCAGGATGCGCCCGCCGCGCCGCGCCAGCCCCTGGGCCTCCAGTGTCCCGGTGTTGCGCACCACCCCGCCCTGGAGGCGGTCCACGGCCATGGCCGACAGCACGATCAGCCCGCCCGGAGCCAGCACCGCCCCCTGGTTCTCCACCAGCGCCTGCACGGTGGAAGGCTGAATCCGCAGGGCGGCCAGCGTGTGGCCCGGCCCGAACTGCAGCTCGAAGACTTCTCCGGCGGCCAGGGCCACGGTGCCCATCCGGGCCACGATCACCCCCTGGTTGCGCACCTCCGGGGCCAGCAGCGCGACATACCCCCCCAGCGCGGCCCGCAACTCGCCCGCGTTGACCACCTGGCCACCGGACTCCCCTCGCTCGAACCGGGCGCGGCCAGCCATGAAGTCATCCAGACCGATGCGGTGCGTGGTGGCGACCAGCCCGCCGACATCCACGCTCGCCCCCGGCGCGAAATACACCCCTGCCGGGTTGGTGAGAAAGACCTGGCCCGTGGCGGTGAGCGTGCCCACGATGCGGCTGATCTCACCGCCCGTGACCCGGTTGAGCACCACGGCCCCCGCTGGCTGGTCGAAATGCACCCGGGCGCCCTGCCCGATGCTGAAGGAGGTCCAGTCGATTGCCGCCCGTGCCGAGGTCTGCGAGACGGTCAGGGTGCCGGCCTGGCGGGCCATGTCGGCCTGTCCTGCCACGACACGCCCGCCCTCGGGCAACTGCGCTGGGGCCGTCGGCATGATCACCTGGGCGTGCAGCAGCAGGGGCGCCAGCATCACCGTGCCAACCACCCGTTTCGTGCTGCGGGCGGGACTGGCTGCGCGATGACGGCGGTGGAATATCGTGTTCATCGCGCGGACAGCCTTTTTTCAGACAATCGATTCACAGGGTCTTGCTCAGGAAAGCCCAGCAGCGGTTGCGCACCAGCGAACCGTCCTGGTCAGTGCCTGTGGAGGAGGGATTCGGGTTGCGGCCCAGGCGACGGGCGCAGGTCATGCGCACGCCCCAGCCTGAACGGTCGCCCCACTGGCCCGTCACCCCCCAGCCTCTCAGGCCATAGGAGGGCGAGTCGTCCCGGTTGCGTACCCCGCCCTGGTCGGCGAAGACGGCCAGTGATCCGTCAGCAATGGGTCTGAAGCGTACTTCCACGCTGCCCAGCCAGCCAGAGGAGCCTTGCCCTTCACCTGAAGGGTACGCCCGCACGCCACTGGCGCCGCCCAGCGAGAACCGCTCGGACGACTCCAGCGTGCCCCCGCTGTGCTGCCCCGCCAGGGACATCGACACGGACAGCGCCTCGCTCAGCCGCTGCTGGCGGTTCAGGGCCCAGCGCACCTTGTCGAAGCGGTCGTCGAGCAACGGGTTATGGCCCGGATCACCCGCGCGTCGATGGGTCTGGCCCTGGGTCCAGGTCAGGCTGGCGACCGTCTGACCGCCTTCGCCCAGTTCGTCGGTCCAGTCCAGGGCCGCGCCCAGGCTGAGGACCATGACCCCGTAGCGCGACTGGATGGCCGCATTGGCCTCGTTGAGGAAATCACGCCAGTCGGCCCCGACCGTGCCGTGAAGACTCAGGCGCTGCGAGCGGATCCAGGGGTAGCGCAGACTGACACTCAGGCTGGAGGACGCGCCGTGGCTGCCCAGGGACACGAGTTCCGGCGAGATCACGCGGTAGCTCATGCGGGAGAGGCCCAGATTCAGGCGCCCCCCCTGCCCACCCAGCGGCACCTGGTAGTCCATCTGCCCCAGGCGGGTGCCACGGGCCTGCATGAGGTTGAGATGGAGCCGATCGCCCCACTGCGCCGGACTGGCCAGCGACAGGTTCGAGGCCACCCGTTCGGCCCCGGTCGAACGCGAGCCGGTGTTGTCGAGGCTGATCTCCCCCGCCACCCGAGGGCCGTCCTGCACCGATGCGGCCAGCACGGTCTCGCCACCGCGCTCGCCTGCTCGCAAGGCCCCGCCCACGCTCACCCCCGCCAGATCCCGGCTCAGCAGCAGCGACCGATCGACCTCCTCGGCACGGATGGGGGCGCCCAGAACCAGGCGCCCCTGCAGTTGCCGCTTCAGCCATGGCGTGTCGATGTGCCAAGGCAGCGGCTCCTCGACGACCACCCCACCGAAGGTCGCTTCCACGACCACGAGGGTGACCTGGCCCTGGCTCACGTCCTGGGCAGGCAGGTCCACGCGCACCAGCCAGCCCGCCTCGCGGTAGACCCGTGCCACGGCGGCCGCTGCCTCGCGCAGCCCCTTGAGGCCATAGGCGCGTCCGATGTAGCCACCCAAGGCCGCCGCCAGCCGCTCATCGGGCAGGAGGCGATTGCCCTGGAAACGGAATCCACGCACGACCACGCCCTCCGGTTCCTCCGGCGGCACCGTGGTCCCCTGGCGCGTGGGCGTGGGCGATCTCATCGGCGTCGCCGCCGGCACCTGCTCGCGCTCCAGCCGCTGCCGCAGCGCACCGGCATCTGGCGCGGACTGGGCCCGCACCTCACCGGCACACAGCAGACCGAGTTCCAGGGTGGCCAAGGCCCACGGAACTACCCGCATCGCGCGCCGCTTCATGCCCCATGCCCTCCCGATCCAGACCACTGCACCACCCGCCGCTCAGCGCACGGGCGCCGAGGCCGGCAGCGCCGCCTCCGCCGCACCGACCGGCGGCCTGACTTCCGGGGGGGAGGACGCCGACAGGGGTACGCTGGCCACACGGGAACCGATGTCCGGTGCCATCGGGGGCACTTTCGACGAGGCGGAAGGCGCCGAAGCAGCTGCGGCGGGTTTGGCCAGTGGCTGCTGGGCACCAGGCGCGACCGGAACGGGTTTCGGCGGGACAGGTCTGACCGGGGCAGACCGGAGCGCCGGGGCCCCCGCCGACTGGGCATCGCCGCCACTCTCCATCGCATCCAGCGCATTGGTGTTGAGGATCATCGGCATGCTGCCGCCGGCGCTTCCACCACCATTCCCGGTGCCCACGATCACCAATTTGGCGTTCGCGGACTGTGCCAGGGCCTGGGTATTGACCACACTGGCCTCGATGCCCTTCCACTTCAGATAGGAGTCCGAGAGCCCCTGGTTCACGACCTCCTGGAAGTTTCGGATGCCCAGGGCCTCGACCATCTTGCGCTCGACTTCCTTCTGCTCGGCGATGATGCGGAAGTTGTATTCCTCCACCAACGCACGGGCCATGTTCTTGCGCACATAGGCTTCCTGCACGGCGGGCGGAAAGCGGATTTCCTTGATGAGCACCGCATCGAGGTTGATCCATTCCACGCCTTTTTCGATGCCCGGCGTGTCGCCATCCGCGGGCTTGCTGTTGGGGTCCAGGCGGTTGACCGCGTTGAAGCGCCCGATCTCGGTCATGATGCCGGCGTACACGTTCTTCTCGAACGTCAGCCGCTCCGGCGAGTGCAGTTCCTCGGAACGGAACAGCGAAACCTTGTCACGCACCACCGACTCGATGACACGGACCACCACCTTGTCCTTGTAGTCGGGGCCGATCCCCTTGTGGACCAGGCCGGCCGCCGTCGGCACCAGGTAGAACGCCCAGGCCAGGTCCACATCGACCTTCAGGCCATCGGCGCTCAGTGCCGAAATCTGGTTGTCGCCGCTTTGCAGGCGAACGTCGTACAGGAAAAGCTGGTTCCACGGCATCACCACGACCGTTCCCTCGGTGTGGAGGGTGGTGGTGTCCGTGCCGCCGTCAAAGCGTTTCCAGACCACGCCGATCGAGCCGGACGGCACGGTGTGCACGGTGAGGGGGATCATCAGCACGAGGCCCAGCACGGTGGCCAGACCGATGATCCAGATGTCCTGGAACCAGGCGCGGAGCTGACTCCACAGGAACCGGGGGTAGGCCAGCAGGCCACGTCCGATCTGGCGGCCGGCGGTGGCGATGGGGTTCGATTGGGTAGGCATCGGGGGGACGATCTTCACGAAGTGACCATGCCGCCGGCCACATGGATGCGACGGTCGGCCAGATGGAAATAGGCGTCGTCGTGCGTGATCGCCACGATGGTGCGCCCCTCGGCACGGATGACCGGCAGCAGCTCCTGGTAGAACTGTTTGCGGAACGTCGGGTCTTGATCCGCCGCCCATTCATCCAGGATCAGCAGCGGTCGCTGTTCGGCCAGCGCGGCAAACAGCGCCAATCGCTTGCGCTGCCCGGTGGACAGGGACACCGAAGAGAATCGCCCGTCCTCGATGCGGACCTTGTCCTGAAGCTGCAGCCGCTCCATCCACTGGCGACACCACTCGGGGTCTAGGTTCTTGACCCCGTGCAGTTGGTTGAAGAGGTAGAAGTCCGCGAACACCGCCGACATCAGCGCCCGGTAATGCGTCGCGCGATCGGGCCAGACCGTGCGACCGTCCACGCTGACCCGTCCGTCGGTGGGCCGGTACAGGCCGGACAGCACCTTGAGCAGGGTCGATTTCCCCGAGCCGTTGTCCCCGGTGATGAAGACCAGTTCGCCCTTGCGCAGCGTGAGGGAGACGGGGCCGATGCCGAAATCGGCCCCCTGGCCGCCGTAGCGGAAACGCACGTCGTCCAGCCGGATCTCGGCAAAATCGTTCAGCCGATCCGCCGACGTGGCGGCTTCCTCGGCACCGGGGCCATGCACCGTCTTCACCGATTCGAAGAGCTTTTCGAGTTCGACGAGGTTGTCGGCCGACACGTTGGCGAGGACGATCTGCGGTACGGCCCCGAGAACGCCGAACAGCGGGCTGATGAGGAACATCACGGCCGTGACGCTCTCGCTCACCGACTCGCTGAACGCCGACCGGACCCAGGGCATCAGGAACACGATCGTCCCCAGCAGGCCGAACATCGCCAGGTTCGACAGGACGAAGTCGCGCGACAGGGCGTGGTGGGCGACGAGCTTGTGCGTCATCGCTTCGGAGGACGAGTTCACCGCCGCCATGCGCGCATCGAGGGCCTTCTCGTCCGACAGCTTGAGTTCCTTGAAGCCGGCCACGAGTGCCAGGACGTGGGCCTGCATGTCGGCCGAGCGGGCGCGGGCGCCGTCCAGCGCGTCGCCCACCACCTGGGAGTGGGTGAGGTAGGCCCAGCCCGCCACCACGGACACGATCAGGGTCAGCACCATCGCGGTCGGCGAGATGATGGCCAGATAGGCCGACGCGAACACCACCATCATCAGGGACTGCCCGGCGAACGCGATGGGCGCGGCCGACTGCGAGATGATCTGGGTGTCGGTGGACAGGGCCGAGGTGATGCGGGCCGTGCCCACGCGCTCGGCATCGCGCAGTTCCACCGCCTGCAGCCCGGTGACCAGGCGGGTGCGCAGGTCATGGATCGCATGCTCGACGATGGGGCCGCTCAGGCCCAGTGCCTTGAGCTGCGCGATGCAGAACACCCCCAAGGCCACCAGGAACTGCAGCAAGGCCCAGAAGCCCCCATCCCCTCGGGTCAGCGCCCCGGGGTCGGCGGCGGCCTGCATGACCAGATAGAAGCAATAGGTGCTGCTCAGGCCCGAGATGGCGGACAACTGGAAGAAGCGTCGGACCGATGGGCGGTCGCTGCGGGTCAGCAGAGAGAACAGGATCACTTCGCCGCCCCTGCTTGAATCCGCCGGGTCTCTCGTGCGGACAGGCGAGCCCGGAAGAAGAAGAACAGCACCAGGAAGGCCACGACCGGCGTGACGATGAGCGCGAGCATCAGACTGCGGAAAAATCCCAGCCGGGTACGCCGCCCGAGAAAGGCGACCACCAGCACGAGGTAGGCGTAGGCCGTGATCAGAAACGTGGAAAGCATCGGTTCCCCCTGGAGCGGACGTTCATTGGCGGACGTTCATTGATCGGAGTCGATTGCCAGCATGGGTATCTGGCCCGAGTCGGAGAACACCACACGGTCCTGGCACTCCGACCGGTCACGCCACAGGCAGACCGAGACAGAGGCCCGTGCGGTGATCTGGTCACAACTGTCGGTGGCCAGGCGATAGAAGCCGGTCGAGACCGTGTCGCCCGCGTCGAGGGTGAACCGCGTGTGCGTGTTGCCGACCTTGCGGGTCACGCCGTTGACGGTCTGGGTGTACTCGGCCGCGATCATGATGGTGCTCACGGCCCGATTGGCCTGGTTGAACACCGAGATCTCCGGCGAGCAGTAGCGGTCGCCCCTTTGCCCGAATACATAGGCGCGCCGCACCGCGACGATGATCGAGCTGGGCGGGATGGTCATCGGCTTCCTGGACGGGGTGACGGCGGCGGATGTCACCGGGGCCGAGGCCGCAGGCGACAGCGGTCTGGCGGAGGAGGTCTGGCCCGCCGCCCAGGTTGGCGCGGCGGGGACGAGGGTCAGTGTGGCCGCCAAGACCACGGCGAGGCGAGGCCGGGTCACCCCAGCAAGAAACCGGATGCGCATGGACAGGTCGGGAGTGAGTAGGGTGCGGAGGGTGCAGAAAAGGGGGGTGGGCGATCGGCCCGTGCAGAGGCGGCGCGTCACCATTGGTCATCCGCCAGCAACGTGCAGGCCAGATCCGCCTCGGGCGCGGCGGCAGACGCGAGCATCGGGGGCGGCAACAGCTCGGACACGGCCAGGTCCGGAGCCTGGACCACGGCCTCGGCCAGTTCGGCCATCGCCTGGGCCATGCGGCGGGCGGTGGAGTCGTCGAACAGGTCTTGGGCGTACTCCAGGTGCAGCACCAGATCCTGGTCGCCCTCGATCATGTACATCAGGTCGTATTTGGCGCTGACGCTGCGGTCGCCGAGCAGGCTCGTGCGCGTTCCTGTCAGGTTCAGCGCCATCGGCGCGAGGTTCTGCAGGATCAGCACCACGTCGAACAGGGGCTGGCGGCCCGGCAGCCGCACCGGGGCCACCGCCTCCACGAGGGCGTCGAACGGGTAGTCCTGGTGCTGGACCGCCTCGCGGGCGGTGCGGCCCATCTGCTGCACCAGCAGGCGCATCGTGGTGGATGGGGCGACGTGGGCACGCAGTGGCAGCATGTTGACGTAGAAGCCGATCTGGTGTTCGAGCTGATGGGCCTCGCGCCCCGCCACGGCTGTGCCCAGGATCAGGTCACGGTGGCCCGACAGCCTGTGGAGCTGCGCCATGGTCAGCGCCGCCATCACCGCGAACAGCGTCACGCCCTCCTGACGCGCCAAGGCGTGCAGTTGCCGGCTGGTCTGCTCACCGAAGGGCTGCACCACCATCGCGCCGCGCCCGCTCGGATGGGCCGGTCTGGGCCGGTCGCACGGCAGCTCCAGCACAGGCAGATCCTCGGCATCGAAGCGCGACAGCCAGTAGTGGCGGTGCGAGTCCGGGATGGCGCGGGCTTGCCAGTGGGCGTAGTCGGCGTATTGCAGGGTCAGGGCAGGCAGGCCGCTGCGACGAATCAGGTCCGCCGAATCCACGGCATCGGTACCGACACCGACACCGGCTCGGGCCGCGTCGTACAGCGCCGCCAGGTCCGAGAGCATCACGTTGGCCGACCAGCCATCGAAGGCCGCGTGGTGGACGCTGATCACGAGCAGATGGTCATCACCCGCCGCCGTGGCGCTCCCCGTGCTCAGGAGCCGCATGCGCAGCGGCAGCTCGGCCTCCAGACGGAACGGACGGTTCAGTTCCTGGACCATCACGGCGTCCTCGAACCCTTCAGCCGAGAGATCAGCCACCGTCTCGCACGACAAGGTGAACCCGCCCTCGCCCGCCCGGATGTCCTGCACCACCTCCCCGGCCCGCATGACCAGCCGCGTGCGCAGTACCTCGTGCCGACCCACCACGGCCCGACAGGCAGCGGCCAGCGCGGCCCGGTCCAGTGCGCCGGTGATGCGCAGGCCAGCGACCATGTTGAACGCCACGAGATCCGGCTGACGCGCCTGCAGCAGCCACAGCCGCCGCTGGCCCGCCGAGGCCGGCAGATCCTGGTCGCGTGACACGACGGGGATCGTCCGTGGCTGCGGGGCCGTGGCAAGCGCCGCGTCCGCGACCGCTGCCAGATCCGCCACGGTCGCGCTGGCGAAGATGTCCCGCAGCGACAGCTCCACCCCGAGGCGTTCACGCACCCGCGCCAGCACCTGCACCGCCTTCAGGCTGTGGCCGCCGAGCGCGAAGAAATTGTCATGAGGCCGCACCTCGACCCCCTGCAGCACCTCGCTCACCAGCCCGCACAGCGCCTGCACCGTGGGTGACAAGGTGGCCGCGTCCGCATCGGCCAGGGTGTCCTGGAGTTCGTGCAGCGGCTGGGCGTGCAGCGCGGCCCGGTCCAGCTTGCCGCCATGCGTCACGGGCAGGTGGTCGAGGCACCGGTAACGCGCCGGCACCATGTGCGTCGGCAGGCGGCGCGCCAACTGGGCCACCACGGTACCCCGGCTCAGCACGGCACCAGGGACCGCGACGATCCACGCCTGCAGGTAATCCCCCTCGGGTGACGGCTCCAGGGTCACGGCGGCGTCCACCACCTCGCGACACTGGCGCAGCGCGTCCTCGATCTCGTCCGGTTCGATGCGGAAGCCGCGCAGCTTGACCTGTCGATCCACCCGGCCCAGGAATTCGAGCTGCGCATCGACCCGCCACCGCACCAGATCACCGGTGCGGTACCAACGCTGGCCGTCGGCGGTGGTGACGAACTTCTGCGCCGACAGCTCGGGTTGGCGCAGGTAGCCACGGGCCAGCGACGTGCCGCCCAGCCACAACTCGCCCGCCTCGCCCGCCGCCGCGTCGGCTCCGTCCGGCAGGACGATGCGGGCACGCCGTGCGCCGACCGGCTGACCGATGGGGATGCGGGCCTGACCGGCGGCATGGGGGGCGACCCAGGCGGCGGTCGGCGTGATGGTGGCCTCGGTGGGACCGTAGGCGTTGACCAGCCGGGCACAGTACAGCGGCAGGCCGTACCAGCCGGCCACGCGGGCGGGCGTCATGTCCTCCCCCCCGACCAGCAGTGCCTTGAGCCGCAGCCCGCGCACCCGGTCGCCCTCGCGCTGGCCCCACGCGATCAGCTCGCCCCAGAACACCGGGGGCAGGTCGAGGATGTCCAGGTCGAGGTCACGCCAGAGCTGCACGAGGGCCTCGGGCGAATACCGCTCCTGGTCCGCCATGCACAGCGCCGCACCGTTGAGCAAGGGCAAGAGCATCTGCTCGATCACGGCGTCCACCCCGGCCGACGCGAACACCAGGCTGCGGTCGCCCGGCGTGATGCCCACGACCGGCGTCATGCCCGCCAGGTGATCGGCCAGGGCGCCCTGCTCCACCATCACGCCCTTGGGCTGACCCGTCGAGCCGGAGGTGTAGACGATGTACGCCAGATCGGTCGGCCGGCCGGTCGGCAGCAGGGCCGGCGCGGTCAGGACCACGGGCGCCGGGTCGTCGATCCGCAGCAGCGAGACCTGGCCAGGTGACCACTGCTGCGCCCGCTCGGCGTGCGCCGCGTCCGTCACCAGCCGGGCACAGCGGGCATCTTCCAGCAGGAACGACAGGCGCTCGTCCGGGTAGGCCGCATCCAGCAGCAGCACGGCGGCACCGGCCTTCATGACCCCCAGCAGGGCGGCAGGCAGGTGCCAGGACCGGTCCACCAGCACCGCGACCACCTCCTCCGGGGCCACGCCGTCCTGCACGAGGCGCCGGGCCAGGTGGTCGATGGACTGCCCGAGGGCCTCGTAACCCAGGTCCGGCTGCCCTGCCTTGCCCAAGACGGCCGGGGCCTGCGGCTGGCGGCGTCTCCAGACCTCGAATCCCGCCACCACCCCTGCCGAGGCATCGGGCACGGTCAGGTGCGCCGGCCGGGCCAGGGTCGAAAGCCGCTCGCCGGGTGTCGCGCAGGCGGCCACGAGCAGCGCATCGATCTCCTGCAGCCAGCCCTCGATCACGGGCGCGTCCCACAGGGCGGTGCGGTACTGCATGCGCAGCGTCATGCCTTGCGGATGCTCGACGCCGGAGAGCGTGAGTTCGAACTGGCACACGGGCAGCTCGAACTCGCTGACCGTGCAGCCGGCCTGCCGCACCTGCGCGTCGGTGTCCTGCCAGTCGTCCATGGTCAGCATGACCTCGAACAGCGGATTGCCCCCGGCCGCACGCGGCAACTGGAGCCGCTCGGCCAGCACGTTGAACGGCATCTCGGCGTGCTCGAAGGCGTCCAGCACCGTCTGCCGGGTGCGGTCGAGCAGGGCCAGGAAAGACTCCTCCAGCACGAGTGTCTCGCGCAGCGGCAGCGTGTTGACGAAAAAGCCGATCTGGTCCGCCAGCGCCGGGTGGTCACGGCCGGCGTGCAGGGTGCCGATCACCGCGTCACGGCTGCCCGTGTGCGTCCACAGCCACAGGCGCCAGGCGGCCACCAGCACCATGAAACTCGTCAGACCCTGCGCCGCGCACAGCCCTTGCATCGCCGCCACGGCCTGCGGCGACAGCGTGTGGACGCAGCCCGCGCCCGCCTGCCGTGACGCCATCGAGGCATTGCCTGCGTCACGGGGACGACAGGTGGGCAACTGCAGCACCGGTGGCGCATCGGCCAGCCGGTCGGACCAGTAGGCCAGCGACGACGTGTCCGCTGCGACGCGGGCGTGGTGCCAGGCCGCGTAGTCGCCGTACTGGGCTTGCAGCACGGGCAGGTCAGGGCCAGCGTCCGCCTGCTGCAGCAGCGAGAGGAAATCGCGCACCCACACCGCGATCGACCAGTTGTCGCCGATCGCATGGTGCATGCCCACGATCAGCGCATCCTCGGCGTCCAGCCGCACCAGGGCGCAGCGCCACAGCGGCGCACAGGCCAGGTCAAAGGACGCGCCCACGATCTGCTGCGCGAGCTGGTCCAGCCGGATCGGGGCATCGGCCTGTCCGCGCAGGTCATGCACAGGCAGCGGCGGGGTGACGCCATGCGCCACCACCATCCAGGGCTGATCGTCGCGGACCACGAGCGCACTGCGCAGCGACTCGTGCCGCTCGGACAGCCGCGCGAGCGTGGCGGCCAGTACCGCAGGCGGCAGCGGCTCGGGACGGCGCAGGATGAACCCCATGTTGTACGCCTGCTGGCCGGGGTCGAGCTGCTCCAGCAGCCACAGGCGGCTCTGGGCGTGTGAGGGGGCGTGCCAAGGCGCGGGAGCACGGCTCGGAATGGGCTGGGCCTCCTGAGCGGCATCGAGCAGTGTGGCCAGCGACGCGATGGTCGGCATCCGGAAGAAGGCGCCCACGGCCACGGTCTTGCCGAAGTCCTGGGCGATCCGGTTCACCAGCGTCACGGCCTTGAGACTGTGGCCGCCGAGCACGAAGAAGTCGTCCGTGACACCGGGCGGCGCGGTCAGCCCCAGCACGTCGGTCCACAGGACGGCCAGACGGGTTTCCACGGCGTTGCGCGGGGCGACGCGGGTGTGTGCCGGCTGTCGAACCGCCCCATCGGCCCGCAGCATCGCCAGGTCAGGCCGTCCGGCACCGTCCAGCGGCAGCGATGGACACTCGGCATAGGCGTGCGGACAGGCGTGCGCGTCAAGCAGCGGGCGCACATGGCGATCGAGCAGCGCCGGCATGAGTCCCTGGGCCGTGCGCGGGACGATGAAGGCGGTGAGGGTCTCGCCCAGGCCGTCGCCTTCGATCAGGGCCACCGCCTGTGACACCGAGGGATGAGACCGCAGGGCTTGCTCCACCACGTCCAGGTCCACCCAGCCACCCGCCAGCCGCACATACCGGTCGGTGGTCCCCAGCAGGTGCACGCGGCCATCGGCCTGCGCCGAGGCCAGCGTGCCGGTGTCCTCGAAGTCACCGTGTGCGCCCTGGCGCCACAAACGCGCCGGTGTGCCGATCGCCGCCACACCACCCAGGCCATCACGCAGCCGCACGTCGGACGGCACGGGCTGCGCCGTCAGCGGCCCCAGCGTCAGGTCGGCAATCAGCGTGTCCGGCTGCTCCAGGGCGTGGCCCAACAGGTGCATCCAGCCCTCCAGCCACAGGTCGGCCCGCGCCCGGGAGGCCAGTCCGGCATGACAGTCGAAGTCCAGCAGCGCCTCGCCGTTGAGTTCCAGCAGGTTCAGGAACAGTTCGACCTTCACATGGCTCAGCGGCAGGGGCAGGGACTTCAGCCGCAGCCCGTCGAAGCCGAGGCGCACACCCGGATCGATGTTGAAGAGCACGGACACCGGCGGGGCGGCTGTCGTTCCCACGAAGAGGTCCAGTGCCTGCGAGCGAGCCCGCGCCAGCGCATCGCCGACCCCGCGCAACACCTGACGGAACGATGGGGCACCACTGAGGTCCGCCTCCAGCGGCATCACGGCAGACGCCATGCCCACCATGACCGGCATCTCGGCCACGCCGTGCCCCGCGAAAGGCAGACCGATGCGCAGGTGGGTCTGGCCCGACAGGCGCCCCAGGAAGGTGATGAAGCTGCCGAGGAACACCACCACCGGCGACACCCCCAGGGCGCGGGCACACCGGCGCACACTGGCGAAGAGCCCTTCGGTGCGCCCAGGCAGACAGGGCTGGCGGCGATGCAGGCGAAAACCTTGAAATCCTTCGCTGGTCTGACCGGCTCCATCGCTGGGCAGGATCAGGCGTGGGGCGCTGCGAACAGGCCCCCCCCCCAAAATACCCTGAGGACGTGACGACTGCCGGGCAGACCATTCAGCGTAGTCACGCAGCGAATGGACCTCTGGCAAGGTCGGCATGACGCCCCGGCACAGCGCGTTGTAGGTCTCGGCCAATTCGGCCAGCACCAGGCCCAGTGACCATCCATCAGCCACCAAGTGATGGACGGCGATCACCAGCACATGCCGGTCATGCCGGCGGCGGTACAGGGTGGCACGCGCCAGCGGTCCATGCGCATGATCGATGCGGGTGGAAATCTCTTTCCGCAGCAATTCGTCATCGTTGCTGAGAACATCAACCGCATCGACCACAGCCCAAGGAGGCACGGCGGCGGAAATGCGGACGACCTCGTCGGTCACCGCCCTCACACGCAGGGCGTCGTGGCGGCGGGCCACAAAATCCCATGCCCGCTCCAGTGTCACGACGTCCGTGAAACCTTCCAGCGCAAAAGCCAGATACTCAGTGTAGGCCAATCCGGCGTCAGGCTGCGCAGCAAGGAGAAACAGCATTTCGCGCTGCCCCTTGACCGGACATGAAACTCCCTCATACAAGCTTATGATTTTCTTTGAGGAAATCGGCAATACTGGCGCAGTCATCAATGAAGAAATATTGCTGCGATTTACATAATCTGTTCGACAGGTTTTCTTCTTGAGCACTGACAACTGCTGCTCAAAAAGAGCGGTCATGGCAAAAATTTGATCATTCATGACCCGCAATAATGCCGAAGGTATATTTTTATTCATATTAATAATATAAAAATGAAAATTTCACAAAGTGTACTGGTATTGCAGAAGTAAAAATACTGAAAATTCACGCTTTACGCAGCTTTGTTCGAGGGCATGAGGGCTTTGTTGGACAACCCCGCCAAGGTGAGGCTCCCCTGACCCCAGACGGAGTTACGCCACGGCCCGCGTCACCGGGGTGCCACGGCCGGGTCCACTCGCCCTCGCCCAGCATCTTGATCCCCGTCGAGTCCACCAGCAGGTGCAGCCCGACCCGGCTCGGTCGGGCCTTGGTCTCCACCGTCAGGCAGCACTGCACCGCCGCGTCGCTGTACTTCTCCGATCGCCCCGCCTTGGTGCAAAGCGACCCGTTCGCCGTCGTGCACTTCTGCTTTGCCGGCTTGCCCATCCCTTCAGCCTACTTCACTGCTCGACTACCGGCCGGCTGGTCGGGTTGTGCGACAAAGCCGCTGGCCGGGGCAAAAAGCGCCTGACCATGCCCCATGGTGGAGCGAGAGCAGGGTGGTACGACGTCTACTCTGTTACGGCATGCGCCGATCGAGCGGCCGACACCCCCATTGCCGCGTCCATCAGCCGTTGCGGTTGCTGCCAAAGTGAAAAATGCCCACCCGGAATACTGCTGCACCCGAACCCGCCCTGCGTGAACTCCGCCCAGCGTGCCACCTGCTGCGGCGTGGCGTGCTCGTCTTGCTCGGCACCCAAGGCCGTGATGGGGCACTGCAGCCGTGACACCTGCGAGTGCTGCAGGGTCGCATCCCGCAGACGCCGCACCAGTCGAAAATCGGCCTTGACCATCGGCAGCAGCATCTCCAGCAGTTCCGCGTGCTCGAACACCGCCTCGGGTGTACCGCCCAGGCGGCGGAGGCCGTCCGTGAAGGCGGCATCGCTCATCCGGTCCGGATCGATGCAGGCGGGATGGTCAGGACTGCCGCAGGCGGCCACCACCAGCCGCTCGGGCGTCGGACCGCCAGTCGATTGCAGTCGTTGCGCCAAGGCGTGCGCGATCAGTCCGCCCATGCTGTAGCCCAGCAGCACGAAGGGCCGGTCCATCCAGGGCAGGAGCGCGGTGTGCAGCTGCGCCACCAGAACCTCCGGGTCGTCCAGTGCCGGCTCCCCGAAGCGGTTTTCGCGTCCGGGCAACTGCACCGGGCACAACTCGACATCGGCGGGCAGCGCGCTGCGCCAGGCCCGATAGATCGAGGCGGACCCGCCCGCGTAGGGCAGGCAGAACAGCCGAAGGCGGGGTGATGGGCACAGGCGCGGCTGGTGCAGCCACGGGGTCAGGAAGGGGATGGGACGAGGGCTCATGATGGACAGTTGGAGGAACAGTCAGAGGGAGTGGCGGTGATCCAGTGGAACTGTGTGTTCAGAGATGAAGCTGTTCGGCCGTCCAGTGGCTGACGAGGAGCATCGGGAGAGATTCGCCCTGCCAACGCTCGCCGGCGAGGGCCAGTCGGTGGAGCGGGTCCACGGGCACTGTGCAGACCCACCAATGCGCATGATGCTGTGGGTGACCGTCGAAGGGCAGCACCAGGGCGATTGCATCAAATATTTCTTGACAGAAGTGTTAGAAAGCCGGTCCTGAAGTGAGGGTGAAGCCCGAGTGAGATGCCTGTGACGAGTCAAGAAGAACACCCCGGAGACCTGAGCGCCTTCGCAGACCTGCCCGATCCGCGCCGACGCCACTGCCGCTACCCGCTGCAGGAGTTGCTGCTGGTCTCGCACCGCCGTCGAAAACAACAACCGCATGAGCCTGCGCATGACACCGGAGGTCAAGACCAAGCTGCTGCGCGCCGCTTCGATCCGCAACACGGACCTGACCAACTTCGTCACCCAATCTGCGCTGCGTGAAGCCGAGGCGGTCATCCACGAAGCCGAGGTGATCCAGGTGACCGAGCGCGATTTCCAGCGCATCCTGGACCTGCTCGACCATCCGCCGCCGCCCAACGCCAAGCTGCTCGCCGCTGCCAAGGCACTGCCCGCATCGACATGACGCTGGCGTGGCACGAGGAGCCCGTCTCCAAAGGGCCCCCGCGGGATGGGTTCGACTGTGGCGACGCCGACCTCAACACCTATCTGAAAAAGTTCGCTCGGCAGAACCATGAGAGCGGCGGAGCCAAGACCTTTGTGGCCATCGACGATGCCAACGGGCGGGTGCTGGGCTTCTACAGCCTGGCGCCCGCGGTTGCAGAATACGAGCGGACACCCGAGGCCATGCGCAGGGGATTGGCCCGCCATGCGGTGCCAGGCTATCGGCTCGCACGTCTGGCGACCGATCTCAGCGTGCAGGGCAGCGGACTCGGCGGCCAGCTTTTGCTCGCTGCAGGTCGGCGCTGCTTGAAGGTCTCCGCTGAAGTCGGCGGTGTTGTGCTCTACATCGACGCGAAGAATGAGCGGGTGGCCGCCTGGCATGCCTCCTTCGGTGCGCAGAGCCTGCTTGGGGACGCCGGGACATCGCCAATTGCCATGGTCATGTCGCTCAAGACCATCGCCGCGGCGCTCGCCTCGGTTGGTCAATGAACTGAACTGCCACGCTCCGCTGGCCGTGACGAGGCTGGCGAAAGAGTGGTCTTGTGGCGACTGCCCTCTTCTCGAACGGTAATCCCTGATTTTTCATCGTCAACTGACACCCTGATAATTAAACTTCTCAGGGTGTCAGAAAAATAGGTTCATCGCACACCTGCCAGATTGATGGGGGTATTTTTTTGAGCCCCGCAGAGGCAGCTCGGCCCCGGCCAGCCGACGTGACAGGCCTTGCGCACGCTCGGCGCGACTTCCCGGCTGGGGCGGTGTCTCGCCAGCGGCACGCCCTACTACACTTGCCCCATGAGCCCCGCCGCTCCCGCACTGCCCCGCAAGAAGCTGCCCGTCGGCATCCAGACCCTGGCCAAGTTGCGCGACCAGGACTGCTACTACGTGGACAAGTCGGGCTTGGCGATCGACCTGATCGAGTCGGGTTCGTACTTCTTCCTCAGCCGTCCCCGGCGCTTCGGCAAGAGCCTGCTGGTGGACACGTTCAAGGAACTGTTCGAGGGCCACCGCGCGCTGTTCGAGGGGCTGGCCGCCGAAACGCGCTGGGACTGGTCGCAGCGCCATCCGGTCGTCCGCATCAGTTTTGCTGGCGGCGGGCTGGGGAGCCCGGAACGCCTGGAGCAGCGCATCTTCGAGATCCTGGACGAGAACGAAAAGCGTCTGGGTGTGCAGTGCCAGCACCAGAGCGTTTCCGGCCGGTTCAGTGAGCTGATCCAGCGCACGCGCGAGCGCCATGGCGCCACCGTGGTCGTGCTGGTTGACGAACATGACAAGCCCGTCCTTGATCATCTCCATGACCGCACCCTGGCCGCCCAGATGCGCGAGGGCGTCAAGGCGCTGTACGAGAGCCTGAAGTACGTCGACGAGCACCTGAAGTTCGTCTTCCTGACCGGTGTATCGAAGTTCAGCAAGGTCAGCCTGTTCTCGGGTCTGAACCAGTTGGTCGACATCACGCTGGACCCGCGCTGGAGCGCGCTGTGCGGCTACACCGACGAGGACATCGACACCGTCTTCGCGCCGGAGCTGCCGGGGCTGGACCGCGAGGAGATCCGGCGCTGGTACAACGGCTACAACTGGCGCGGCACCAGTGTCTACAACCCTTTCGATGTGCTGCGGCTGTTCGACCGGCGCGAGTTCCACCCCTACTGGTTCGAGACGGGCACGCCCACTTTCCTGGTCAACCTGCTGGCCGAGCGCCGGATCTTCACCCCGGACCTGGGTCGCATCGTGGCCAGCGAGGCCCTGCTGTCCACCTTCGACGTGGACACGATGCAGCCCGAGGCGCTGCTGTTCCAGGCCGGCTACCTGACCATCGACCAGGTGCGCGCCATTCCGGGGCGCATGGAGTTCACGCTCAAGTACCCGAACCTGGAGGTGGAGGCCAGCCTCAACGACAGCCTGCTCAAGCGCTACATGGGCGACGCCGCCGCCTCCGAGGCGCAGATCAGCCGGCTGTGGCGCGTGCTGCAGGCCGGCGACGTGGCGGCCTTGCGCGAGCTGTTCCACGCCTTCTTCGCCAGCATCCCGAACGACTGGTACCGCAACAGTCCGATTGCCCAGTTCGAGGGCTACTGGGCCAGCGTGTTCTACAGCCACTTCGCCGCGCTCGGGCTCGACATCCGGGTCGAGGATTCGACGAACAAGGGCCGCATCGACATGGCGGTGCTGACAGGCGGGGCGGTGTGGGTGTTCGAGTTCAAGGTGGTGGAACTCGTGCCCCAGGGCAAGGCCCTCGCGCAGATCCGCGACCGGGGCTATGCGGACAAGTACCGCGGCCGGGGTGAGCCGATCCATCTGATCGGCGTGGAGTTCAGCCGAGTCGATCGCAACATCGTGGGCTTCGAGGTCGAGACCCTCGCTGGGTGATCGTGACGCCAGACCGCCCGCGCGGCCGTCCACGCGGCACACAGACCCGGCTGCTGCACGAACACGCGGGCCACCTCGGGCGTCACCACTTCGCTTTCCTGCGCGCGCTGTTCGACGGGGTCGAGCTGGAGCAGGCCTGGACGCGCTACCTCGCGTTCTCCGGCGGCCCGAGCGACCGGCGGCACTTTGTCAGCCGCCTGCGCCAGGTGGTCGAGGCGATCGAACACGCGGGGGCACGGCAGGCGTGCGCGGCCGAGCTGGCGGTGGCGCTGCCGGCGCTGCGCACGCTGCCG
>JAAFKB010000062.1 GCA_013299055.1 Sphaerotilus sp. | reverse complement strand
CCCAGCGCCGAAGCGTCGTGATGCTCACGCCCTTGAGTTTTGCGGCCTCGCCGATCGACAAATACCTATCCATCTTTGGTAGGTTAGCATAGGTATGTGCAGGTATCAATCACACTGCTCGAACCCCTGTGCCACCAGCACCTCGTGGGAGTGGGTCTGGTTGCGGCCGTTCGTCTTGCCGTGGTGGAGCGCCGGGAAGTCGCAGCCGGCGATGGTTTGACGGAACCGATCGAACGCTGTCATCGCACCCGCCTCGGCATGAAGGCAGTGTCGAAACGCTTGCGGTTGAGCAGCCGGGTCAGCGTGTCGCGCTCGCTGTAGTCGAGCAGACCAAGCACATGCCCGTGGGCCTGCAGCCAGCGTTGCGCCACGGCCAGCCGGGCCGCACTCATCGGCCTGCGTGCGAGCCGATCAGGCGCAGCAGTTCGTCTTCGCTGTAGGGTTTGCCGAGGTAATGGCTGGCGCCGAGTTCGAGGGCCAGATCACGGTGCTTGCTGGCGATGCGCGAAGTGATCATCACCACCGGCAAGCCCGCCAGCCGGCCATCGCTGCGGATGTTGCGCAGCAGATCGAAGCCATCCATGCGCGGCATCTCGATGTCCGAGAGCACGACCACCGGCCGCTCGCCCGCGAGCTGGTCCAGCGCCTCCAGGCCGTCCTTGGCCAAGGCCACGCGGTAGCCCTCGCGCTCCAGCAGGCGCTTGGTGATGCGGCGCACGGTGAGCGAGTCGTCCACCACCAGCACCAGCGGCGGGGGCTTGACCGGCTCGGCCGGCTCGGCGTCGTCCGGCCCCTTGCCTGCGGCCGTCTGCATGCGCTGCAGCGCCGCATTGCCATAGACCGCCGCCAGCGCCACCGGGTTGTAGATCAGCGCCACCGCACCGGAGGCCAGCAGCGTCATGCCCGCCAGCCCCGGCACGCGCGCGAGCTGCGCCCCAAGGTGCTTGACCACCACTTCGTGGTTGCCCAGCACGTCGTCCACGTGCAGCGCCACCCGCTGCTGTGCCGAGCGCACGATCACCACCGGCAGCGTGCGCCCGCTCATCTCCAGGCTGCGGCCGGGCTGGTCCAGCAGCGCGCCGAGCCAGTAGAAGGGCAGCGTCTGGCCGGCGTAGGGGTACTGGCCGTCCTGGTAGGCCTGCTCCACGCGCTCGGCCGGTGTGCGCTGGACCAGCTCGATCAAGTTGGACGGCACGGCGATCGAGCGCGTGCCCGCCCGCAGGATCACCACCTGCGTGACCACCGTCGTCAGCGGCAGCACCAGCTTGAAGCAGGTGCCCCGGCCCGTCTCGCTGCGGATCTCGATGCGTCCGCCCAGCGATTGCACGTCGGACTTGACCACGTCCATGCCCACGCCGCGCCCGGCCACCTCGGACAGCACCGCCGCGGTGGACAGGCCAGGCGCGAAGATCAGGTCCGTCAAGGCGGCGTCGGCCACCACGGCGCCGGCGGGGACCAGCCCCATCGCCACGGCGCGGGCGTGGATGCGGCCCAGGTCCAGCCCGGCGCCGTCGTCGCGCAGCTCGACGCAGACCTCGTTGCCTTCCTGCACCAACGTCATCGTGATGCTGCCCACCACATCCTTGCCAGCGGCCACGCGCTGCTCGGGTGGCTCGATGCCGTGGGTGACGCCGTTGCGCAGCAGGTGCTCGAAGGCCGCCGTCATGCGGTCCAGCACGCCCCGGTCCACCTCGACCCCACCGCCCACGATGTCGAAGCGCACCTGCTTGCCCAGCTCCTTGGCCGCCAGCCGCACGACGCGGTAGAGGCGCTCGGACAGGCTCTCGAACTCGACCATGCGCGTGCGCAGCAGGTCGCCCTGCAGCTCGCGGGTGAGGCGGGCCTGGACGGCGAGTTCGTCTTCCGTCGTCTGCAAGGTCCGCTGCAGCGCGCTGCGCACGGTGGCCACGTCGTTGACCGACTCGGCCATCATCCGGGTGAGTTCCTGCAGCCGGGTGTAGCGGTCGAGTTCGAGGGAGTCGAATTCCTGGGCGGCGGCGCGGGCAGCCTCGCGGCGCGATTCGAGCTGGGTGTCGGCCTGCAGCGTCACGTCGTGCAGCTGGCGGCTCAGGCGCTCCAGGTTGTCGGTCAGGTCGCCCAGCGAGCTGCGGATGTGGCCGACTTCGGCCTCCAGGCGCGAGCGGGTGATGCTGACCTCGCCGGCCAGGTTGACCAGCCGGTCCAGCAGCACCGCCCGCACGCGCACCGGCTGCGGGTTGAGGGTGGCGCGCTCGGGGGCGGCAGCAGGCAGCCCCTCTGCTGGGGCGATGAAGCGCGACCAGTCGATGCGGCCCACGGCGTCCGCGGGCAGCAGTACCGCAGACGCGGTGGCCGCGCGCTCCGCGGCACCCTGCGCAGGAGCGGCGGGCGGACGCAGGTCGTCGGACACCGGGCGCGGCACGGCAAGCGTGGTCTGGGCCCAGGGCGCAGCGACGATGGTGGACGCGGGCATCGATTGCCGCTCGCGCAGTGCCTCGAAAGCGGCGACCAATGCATCGACCCGCTGGCCCAGCAGCGCCACCCCCACGCTGGACACCGCCGCCCCGCCCGCCAGCAGCGACTCGATCGCCGACTCGAAGCGGTGCGCCAGCTCGCCCAGCCGCATGGCACCGGCCAGCCGGGCGCTGCCCTTGAAGGTGTGCAGCGTGCGCATGCAGGCGGTCGAGGCCCCCGTGTGCGCGGGGTTCTGCAGCCAGGCTGCCACCTGCGTCTCCAGCCGGGGCAGCAGCTCCTGCGCTTCTTCGCTGAAGATGGGGAAGAGGTCGGCGTCCACCTGGTCGAGCTGGTCGATGTCGGTGTCGAAGCCGTGGTCGAGCACCGCAGGAGCCGCCACGGGTGCCGGGATGATCGGCGCGACGGGCGACGACTCGGCCATGGCCGTGGCGGTGCCACCCAGACGCTGCTGGGCAGCGTGGATCCACGCCTGCAGCCGCTCGCTGACCAGCGGCGAGGCCACCTGCAGGAACCCGGCAGCGAACTGGTGCAGCAGCCGGCGGATGTCGTCGCTCACCATGACGAACAGCTCGGCCTCGGCGGGGTCCACCGTGGCGATCGCCTGCAGGGACAGCGCCTGGTCCAGGGCGTGCTCCAGCGCCCGCGCCAGATGGGCCAGTTCCGTGAAGCCCACGGTCGCGGAATTGCCCGCCAGCGTGTGGGCCAGCGTGACCGCTTCCGCGCCCAGCGGACGCGGCAGCTCCATCGCCCACAGCGTCAGCTCGGTGCCCAGGCGGCGCGAGACCTCGTCGGCCTCGTTGAGGTAGATGTTGAACAGCGGGATCTGCAGCCGCAGCGGACCGATGACCTTGATCTGGTCGTCGTCGCTCTGGCGCTCGGGCTGGGCAGCCCGCAGCACGTCGGCGGCGATCTGGGCGCGCACGCCGTCGAGGTCGATCACGTCGGCGGTGGGAACCGCGTCGACCGGAGGCTGCGCCGGCAGTGGCTCGCCCACGTCCAGGTCCAGGTGCTCGATTTCCAGCAACGCCTCGGGCGGGCGGGCGAGATCGGCTTCAGGCAGGGGGCCGCTGAGCGTGACGTGGTCGGACGTGGTGATCGTCTGCAGCGGGGCGCGCCAGCTGTGGTGCTCGTCGTCCAGGCCCACCGTGCCGACCTCGATGCGCTCGATCGGGCCATCTGGCAGCGCCAGCACGTCGAAGGACACGTCCACTGCCGGCGGGCTGAAGTCCAGCGGCAGGTCGATGAGCATGGACGGTTCCGCCAGCTGCGGGATCGGCGCACGCCACATCGCGCCCCCCAGCTCCATCGGCCGCGTGGCCTGCAGCGGCTCCACCAGCGGGCGAGCGGGCTCGTCCAGCGGCACCTCCAGATCGACCTGACCAGCCCCGTCGGCCAGTCCACCAAAGCGCGAACCGCCGGGTGACGGCGCTGGTGGCATCGCTTGGCCTGGCAGGCACACCCGCATCAGCTCGCCGGCCTGGCGCAGCACCTCGGCCCCGGCCATCACCGGCTCGGGCAGGAAGGCGCTGTCGTCGCGGCGGCCGATCGCTTCGGTCCACGCGGCAAAGTAGTGCAGCGCATCGCCCGTGAACGTGCGCAGCTCGGGGCTGGCAGGGGTCTGCTCGGCCAGCCAGTGGTTGTAGAGCTGCTCGCACGACCAGGCCGCCTCGCCGAAGGCACTGAAGCCGACCATGCGGGCGCTGCCCTTGAGCGTGTGGAAGGCGCGGCGCAGATGGATCAGCAGCGGCGGGTTGCCCGGCGTCTGCGACAGGGCATCCAGCGCCGCGGCACCCTCCTCCACCACCTCGCGGGCCTCTTCGAGGAAGACAGCGCGCATCTCGTCGTCGTCTTCGAGGCCGGTCGGCTGGAACACCGGCATGTCCAGCGGGCGGCCCGGCGGCGGGCGCGAGGTCAGCGGCGGGCCGAGCGGGTCCAGCCCCAGCGGCGCGGTGGCGGTGGCCACGAAGTCCTGCATCTCCTGCAGCACCTGGGCGTGGTCGTTGCCTTGGTCGAGCGCCTGGCGGGCGGCGTCCAGGCGGGCGGCCAGCGCGGGCAGTGCCGTGACCTGGGCGTCGTTCTGCAGGGCCTGCAGCTCGGCGGCCACCGCTTCGCGCGACACCAGACCGTGCTGCACGGCATCCGCGATGGCCTCGGCGCGGTGGATCACGTCGGCCGTCACCGACGAGCGGCCCATGAGCGGCGAGAGCACGCCCAGCAGCGGATCGAACTGGAACAGCGACTTGGCCACGACCGGCTGCACATGCAGCATGTCGATCAGGAAACCCAGCGCCCCCAGATTGGCCGCCAGCCGCTGGAAGGCACTGAGGGTGCGGGGATCGTGGGGCTGGTGCTCGTGGTGGAGCAGGTGGTCCACGTCCTCGCGCATGCGGTGCAGCGTCTGGATCGCGGCGTCGATGCCCAGCACCGACAGCACACCACGCATCGAGCCCAGCAGTCCCGGCACCCCCGCCAGCAAGCCGCTTTCCTGCGGGCTGCGGAAGAACTGGTCGATCTGCTGCTCCACCTCGCCGAGCGTGGCGCGCAGCTCCTGCACCACGCTGCCCAGCGTCAGGCGCTCGCTGAAGCGGCGGTAGAGTGCCTCCATCCACGGCTCCAGCGGCTGCGACCGCTGGCCTGCCGTGACCCGCTCGATGCGCTCGGCCAGCCGCACCGCGTGGTCCGTCTGACCGCTGCGGTCCACCTCGGCCTCGTCGAGGGCGGCCTCCAGGTAGAGCAGACTGGTGGCCACCTCCATGCCCAGCTCCGCCCCCGGCGGCCGGTTGGCGCGCACCACCAAGGTGGCCGCCGTCACCAGCGCACGGGCGAGCCGCCCACCGTCCTCATAGATCCGGCTGATCGACTCGCCCACCAGCGTGAACACGTCCAGCAGGGGCACGCTGCGGTGCGGATCGCGGAACGCCTCCGGCGAAGACACCAGGCTCCAGGCGTCCTTGGCTGCCTTGACGCGCTTGCGGGTCTGCAGGAGCTGGGCCGGGTCGCTGCGGCCGTAGCAGGCTTCGTTGTAGTCGAGCGGGGTGTGCGCGGGCAGGTGGTAGGCGGTGTGGACTGCCGCCAGCATCGGAGCGGACTGGCCAGGCCGCGGCCACGCACGGGCGCAGTAGAACAACAGATCTTGCGCCAGCCGCTCGGAGAAGCCTGGCTCACCCTTGACGCGGCTGCGCAGCTGCGCCATGACCCGCGAAGCCGTGCGCTTGACAAACATGTCCACCGGCAGCAAGCCCAGCGACCACGCCTGGAAGAAGGCCGAGGCCAGCCGCCACAGCGTGGCCTCTTCGTTGCTGTCGGCGGCCAGGGCGAGGCTGGCGCAGTCGCGTGCCAGTGCGGCAGACGCAGCGGGCGTGTTCTGGCGCATCAGCCCGAGCAGAGCGCGCTCGACGCTGGCGAGCATGGCCGCGTCCGCCCGGTGGGCCACGCTGCCAGCGACATCGGGCACCTCGCGCAGCCGCCAGTCGTGCGCCCAGAGATCGGCCGGGTGGATGCGCTCGGCGCCATTGAGTTCGAGCAGCACGCGCCACTGCGTGAACAGCCCCACCGCCTGCACCGGCTTGTCGGCCAGCTTGCGCCCCAGGTAGTCCAGCAGGGCCAGCGATGCCTTCTCGATGGCCTCGACGCCCGCCACATCCAGCCGCTGCGGCTTGGCGACATAGCGTTGCACCAGCTGCTCGGACGCGCGCAGCAGCAACGCCCCTTCCGGCAGGTTCACCAGCTCCAGCGCGCCCACCCCCTGGTGCAGGTACTGCCGCGCCGAGCGCAGGATGGTCGGTTCGACATCGTCCAGGTCCGAGCCTGCCACGGCGCCCACCTCGCGCAGGTAGCGGCGCAGGGCCTTGTGCGCGGCTTCGAGCGTCTTGCGCAACTCCTCCAGCACCCAGGCCAGGGCGCTGAGGTCGTCGGTCACGGCGGAGTGGGCGGCGGCGGGGTGCGGGTCCATCGGCATCAACTGATCAACTGATCTTGAATCGCGCCACCGACTGCCGCAATTCCTCGGCCGTGCGGGACAACTGGCGCACCAACTGCGCGGTGGATCGGGTGCCTTCGCCGGTCTGTTCGGTGACGGCGAAGATGTGCTGGATATTCTGCGCCACGACGGTGGCGTTTTCGGCTTCCTGGCGGGCCTGCGCCGAGATGGCCTCGATCAGCTCGGCAAGCTGGCGCGAGATGCGGTCGATCTCGGTCAGCGCCGTGCCCGCGTTGTCCGAGAGCTTGGCGCCCACCACCACCCCTTGCGTGGACCGCTCCATCGCCACGACGGCATCGGCCGTGTCGGTCTGGATGGTCTTCACCAGCACGGCAATCTGGCGTGTGGCGTCGCCCGAGCGTTCGGCCAGCCGCTGCACCTCCTCGGCGACGACGGAAAAGCCGCGCCCCGCCTCGCCCGCCGACGCCGCCTGGATCGCCGCGTTCAGCGCCAGCACGTTGGTCTGCTCGGTGATGTCGGAGATCAGCTCGGTGATCTCGCCGATCTCCTGCGACGACTCGCCCAGCCGCTTGATGCGCTTGGAGGTTTCCTGGATCTGCTCGCGGATGGTGTTCATGCCGCCGATGGTGTCGAGCACCGCGGTCAGCCCGGAGGTCGCCGCCGACAGCGAGTGCCGCGCGACATCCGCCGACTGCTGCGCCTGGCCCGACACGCGCTGGATGCGGCCGGCCATCTGCAACACCGCCTCGCCGGTCTCGCGGATCTCGCGCAGCTGCTCGTCGGAAGCGGCCAGCAGCTCGGTGGAGGTGGCCTCGACCTGCTGCGTGGTATCCGTGACCCGCGCCACCGTGCCCTGCACCTGCGACACCAGCGAGCGCAGCTCTTCCACGGTGTAGTTCACCGAGTCGGCGATGGCGCCCGTGATGTCCTCGGTGACGGTGGCCTGCTGCGTCAGGTCGCCTTCGGCCACGGTCTGCAGCTCGTTCATCAGCCGCAGGATCGCCGCCTGGTTGGCGTCGTTGACCCGCTTGGCCTCGCGCTCCTGGCGTTCGGCTTCGAGACGCTGCACGTCCGACACCGACGCCCGCTGGCGCTGGTCGGCCGTGAACACCAGCAGCAGCCCCAGCCCGCCCAGCAGCCCCAGCAGCAGCGACAACCCCAGCAGCCCGACGTTGAACCAGCCAATGCCCCCCACCGAGGAGACGCTGGCCTGGACCTTGGTCAGCCCCTGGCGCAGGACTTCGGTGTCGGCGAGGATGGCCGTCTGCGCCTCGCGGGCGGAGACCAGGCCTTGCAGATTGCCCAGGATCGCACTGGCGTGGGTGCGCAGGGCCTCGTGCGAAGTCAGCAGCGACTCCAGCCGAATGCGCACCTGCGGATCCTTGCTGGCGGTCAGGCGCAGGTCGGGGTTGCCATCGAGCAGACCACGGGCGAGGTCGCGGAAGGTATTCAGATCCTTGCCCAGCAGGAACAGCGCCTCGGGCGACACGCCTTCGACGGTGAGGGACTCGTTGGCGGACTTGCCGATGCGCTGCGTCAGCATCACCAGCCGGCCGGCCGCCGACACCTCGGTGGGCAGCGCGTCTTGCTGCACCTTGGCCGCAGCCACCGCTTCGGCCGCGTCGAGCAATTCACCCGACTGGCGGTTGATCGCCTTGAGCGCCGTGCCGACCTGGGTCAGCAGCTGCTCCTGGGCCAGCACGGTGCCGGCGTTCTTCTCGGTCCTGTCCACCACGGCCAACAGCGGCTCGACCAGACTGCGCGTGGTCAGCGAGACCGCCTGCAGGCCGCTGTCGGGCTGGCCACTCTGCAGGCCACGCACGCTGGTGGCCAGCACCGCCGTCGATTCGCGCACCTCGGCAAACGCCTGCGGCTGCGCGGCCAGCGCCTGCAGCACCGCCTTGGCCAGCCGCTGCGACTGCATGAGCGCCTGGCCCGTGGCGCCGATCTGGGCCGAACTGCCGCCGGCCGAGCGCACCGCCATCACCGACGCCAGCACCAGCCCCAGCCCGCCCAGCGCCAGCAGCACGCCTAGAAAACGCTGCTGCCGCTCCGACGGCCAGCCGCCGATCAGCGGCAGCCGCACCCGCGCACCCAGCAGTGCCCGCCGTGCCGTGGCGGGCGGGGCACTGCGGCGCTGGGGCTCGTGGAACGGGGTCTGCAGGCTGGAGGGCGCGGCCTCGCTGATGATCGACCCCTCGGCCACGGAGACCGTGGTGCCAAGGCTGGAATCCTGGACCGTGTCGCGCAGGTCATCCGCGTCCTGGCTGCTCACCGTGTACGGACCCGCATAGGACTCGTCCTCCAGCGTGGACAGGGGAGCGTCTGCCCCACCCTGCCGCCGGTGCCTGCCCTTGAGCTTGTCGATGAACCCCATCCACGCCTCGTCTTTCCGTTTCCGGCATCCAGGCCGTCAATCCACACCGATGATGTGCAGGAAGCGCTCATCACGCGGCAACATCGACAGGCGCAGCTCTTGCCACACCCGCCCGGAAGCATCGAGCCAGCGCCCACCCGCGAACGCCGGCTGTGGCTGACCATCCGGTGCCACCGGCGTCATCTGCTCCGCATGGCGCAGACCAGCCAGCTTGTCGACCATCAGCGCCACGTTCAGCTCCAGCGCCGGGTTGAAGGCCACGACACGCGCCTGCTCCCGCACCGCCGCCGGCATCCGCTCGCGCACCCCCAGGAATCCGGCCAGCTCGACGACCCCCGTCAGCACCCCGCGCAGATTCGCCACGCCCAGGAACCACGCCTCGGTGTGCGGCACGCTCAGCAGCGCACCGGGCTGGAAGATCTCGCCCGCCTCGGCCAGCGGGAACAGGAAAGCATGGCCGGCACTCTCGATCGCCAGCCAGCCCACCGTGTGCTCGATGCTGCGCACCTCCTGCAGCCGCTCGGCCAGCCGGCCCTGCAGCTCCCTCAGCGCTTCCTTGTTGGCCATGAGGGCTCCTGTCCTGGTGAATGGGGTGGTCGCGGAACGCGAGACACGAGATCAGCCAAAGGCCCGGATCTTCTGGACCAGCTCGTCGGCGTTGACCGGCTTGACCACGTAATCGCGTGCGCCCTGGCGCATGCCCCAGACCTTGTCCGTTTCCTGGCTCTTGCTGGTACACATGATCACCGGCACATCGGCGTACCGCGGATCCCGGGTGATGGTGCGGGTGAGCTGGAAGCCGTTCTGGCCGGGCATGACCACGTCCATGAGAATCAGGTCCGGTTTTTCCTCGGCAATGCGGCGCAGGGCTTCATCGCCGTTCTCGGCCGTGCGGACCCGGAACCCCTGGCGCACCAGCAGGTCGGTCAGGACGTGGAGTTCGGTCTTCGAGTCGTCCACCAACAGGATGTTGTGTATCGGCATGGCGTCGTCTTGCGGGCGCAGGCGTCAGGGCCGGGCACAGCGAACGCTGGCCCGGACACGGCGCATCAGGACACCACCCGACAGTGCAACTGCACCGCCTGGAGCAACTGGTCCTTGGTGAAGGGCTTGGTCAGGTAGTCTTCCGAGCCCACCATGCGGCCGCGGGCCTTGTCGAACAGTCCGTCCTTGGACGACAGCATGATCACCGGCACATTGGCGAACTCGGGGTTGCGCTTGAGGATGGCGCAGGTCTGGTAGCCATCCAGACGCGGCATCAGGATGTCGCAGAAGATCAGGTCCGGGCGGTGGTCGCTGACCTTGGCCAGCGCGTCGAAGCCGTCCTCGGCCAGCACGACCTCGCAGCCGCCCTGCTTCAGGAAGATCTCGGCACTGCGGCGGATGGTGTTGCTGTCGTCGATCACCAGCACGCGCGTGACCGAACGCTCTGGCTCGGACGCTCCGGCGGCGGGGGGGTCAGGCAGGTGTTCCACGGCAGTCCTCGGTGTGGTGTGTTCTGCGGCTCAGATCTGGACCATCTCGAAGTCTTCCTTGCGGGCGGCGCATTCCGGGCAGACCCAGTTCATCGGCACATCGGCCCAGGCCGTGCCCGGTGCCAGGCCGTGGTCCGGGTCGCCGGTCGCTTCGTCATAGATCCAGCCACAGATCAGACACATCCAGGTTTTCGAAGGGCTCACGGCGCGGGTTCAGCTTGTCTACAATGGACAAAGATTGTAGCCACTGGCCCCGCCCGCCCGGCGCGAACAGACGGAACCCTCCACAACTATTCTCAGAAAACGGCCAGAGTCTCTCTGCCCCTCCGGATGAACCCCAACGCAACCGACATCGTCAGTGACGACCCGCAGGAACTGCCGGCCCCGGCTTGCGTGATGAGCTTCAATGCCAGCGACGCCACCGGCGCCGGCGGCGTGGCGGGCGACATCGCCACCATCGCTGCCATGGGCGCACACGCCCTGCCCGTGATCTCCACCATCGTCATGCGCGACACGGCCGAGATCTTCGAGCACACCCCGCTCGACCCCGAGACCCTCGTCGAACAAGCCCGCAGCGTGCTGGAGGACGTGACCATCTCGGCCTGGAAGGTCGGCTTCCTCGGCAACGCGGACAACGTCAGCGCCGTGGCCGAAGTGCTGTCCGACTACCCGGACGTGCCGCTGGTGACGTACCTGCCCACGCTGTCCTGGATGGACGACGAGGACGAGGCCGCGGCCTACCACGACGCGCTGCGCGAACTCGTGCTGCCGCAGACGCTGGCCCTGATCGGCAACCAGAAGACGCTCACCGACTTCCTGCTGCCCGACTGGGACTCGGAGCGGCCGCCCTCCACGCGCGAACTGGCCGTGGCCGCCGGCAAGCACGGCACGCAGTACGTGCTGGTCACGGGCGTGCAGCTGCCCAACAACCAGGTGGACAACGTGCTCTCGTCGCCGCAGGGCGCCATCACCGGCGAGAAGTTCGAGCGTTTCGAGACCACCTTCATCGGCGCCGGCGACACGCTCTCGGCCTCGATCGCCGCGCTGCTGGCCACCGGACAGGAGCTGCACATCGCCGTCTCCGAGGCGCTGGCCTTCCTCGACCAGTCGCTGGATTCCGGCTTCCGGCCGGGCATGGGCAATGTGGTCCCGGACCGCTTCTTCTGGGCCATGCCCCCGGAAGACGAGGACGGCGAAGGCGACGAGGACATCCTCGACGCGATGACCGCCGACATCGACTCGCCCACCAAGCCGCGCAGCATCCACTGACCCTGCTGCCCCGTTTTCGCCCGCTCCTTCGCAGGCTCCGACATGCCGGGGACCGTCCCGGCCCCGACCATGACCACCAACGACCAACTGTTCGAACGTGCCCGGAAGGTGATTCCGGGCGGCGTGAATTCCCCCGTGCGCGCCTTCCGCGCCGTCGGCGGGACGCCCCGCTTCATCGCCCGCGCCCAAGGCTCCTATCTGTGGGACGCCGAAGGCAAGCGGTTCATCGACTACATCGGCTCGTGGGGTCCGATGATCCTCGGCCACGGGCATCCTGCCGTGCTGTCGGCGGTGCAGCAGGCGGCGACCGCGGGCTTCAGCTTCGGCGCCCCGACCGAGCGCGAGGTCGAGCTGGCCGAGGAGATCCTGTCGCTGGTGCCAAGCGCCGAGCAGATCCGCCTCGTCAGCTCCGGCACCGAGGCCGCGATGACCGCGATCCGCCTGGCACGGGGCGTCACGGGGCGGTCCAAGCTGATCAAGTTCGAGGGCTGCTACCACGGTCACGCCGACGCGCTGCTGGTCAAGGCCGGCTCCGGCCTGGCGACCTTCGGCAATCCGACCTCGGCCGGCGTGCCACCGGAAGTCGTGCAGCACACGCTGGTCCTCGAATACAACAACCTCGAACAGCTCGACGAGGCGTTCCGGCTGCACGGCCCCGAACTCGCCTGCGTGATGATCGAACCGATCGCCGGCAACATGAACTTCGTGCGGGCGCAGGTGCCGTTCATGCAGCGCATCCGCGAACTGTGTGACCAGCACGGCGCGCTGTTCGTGTTCGACGAGGTGATGACGGGCTTTCGCGTCGCGCTCGGCAGCGCGCAGAGCCTGTACGCCGAGGCCCTCCCCGGCTTCGCGCCCGACATCAGCGTGTTCGGCAAGGTGATCGGCGGCGGCATGCCGCTGGCCGCGTTCGCCAGTTCGCGCCGGATCATGGAACACCTCGCCCCGCTCGGCTCCGTCTACCAGGCCGGCACGCTCAGCGGCAATCCGGTCGCCACCGCCTGCGGGCTGGCCACGCTGCGCGAGATCCGCCAGCCCGGCTTCTTCGACGCGCTGTCGCGCAAGACGCGCTTGCTCGTGGACGGGCTGAAGGGGGCGGCGGATGCGGCCGGCGTGCCGTTCTCGGTGGACAGCCAGGGCGGCATGTTCGGCTTCTTCTTCATGCCAGAGCTGCCGCAGAACTACACCACCGTGATGACGACGGACCAGCCGCGCTTCAACCGCTTCTTCCACGGCCTGCTGGACCGCGGCGTGTACCTGGCGCCCGCGCTGTATGAAGCCGGCTTCGTCAGCGCCGCGCACACCGACGCCGACATCGCCGAGACGGTCGCCGTCGCCGCTGACGTGCTGCGCAGCCTGTGAGCGAAGGAACGCCTGCCATGTCCGACACCCACGCCCAACCCCGCGCCCTCCACCCCACCGGCCCGATTTCGTTCAACGGCCAGCCCGCCGTCCACCTGCGCTCGCCCAACGGCGCGCAGGCGACCCTCCTGCTGCACGGCGCGCACGTCGTGTCGTGGATCCCGGCCGGACAGGAGGAGCAGCTCTACCTCTCGCCCGAGACCCAGCATGGCAACGGTGCGGCCGTGCGCGGCGGCGTGCCAGTGATCTTTCCGCAGTTCAACCAGCAGGGGCCGCTGCCCAAGCACGGCTTCGTGCGCAACCGGGCGTGGCAGCTGCAGACGGCCGAGGTGCGCGGCGAGCATGCGTTTGCCGTGCTGACGCTGAGCGACGACGAGGCAACGCGGGCGATCTGGCCGCATGCGTTCACGCTGGAGCTGACCGTCAGCGTCGACGACCGGCGGCTGGAGATGGAGCTGGCGGTGCTCAACACGGGCGATGCGGCGTTCGAGTTCCAGGCGGCGCTGCACACGTACCTCGGCTGCGGCGACGTGCGGCGGGCGCAACTGGAAGGGCTGCTGGACCAGACCTACCACGACGCCGTGCTCGACCAGCCGCGCCAGCAGTGGATCGACGTGGTGACGATCGCGCAGGAACTCGACCGCATCTACTGGAAGGCGCCGAAGGAGCTGACGCTGCGCGAGACAGGGCGGCGGCTGCTGATCCAGTCGCATGCGTTCGACGACGTGGTGGTGTGGAACCCGGGGCCGGAGAAATGCGCCGCGCTGCCGGACATGCCCGACGACGACTGGCTGCAGATGCTGTGCGTCGAGGCGGCGCAGATCGGGGAGCGGGTGCGGCTGGCAGCGGGGGACGAGTGGGTGGGCATGCAGACGCTGGTGGTGGCGGACTGAATGCGCACGGGAAGATAGTCCGGGCGTGACTGGTACTTGATCGTCCAGCCGCTGGCTCACACAATGTGCCAGCGGCGGTCTTGCACGAGACCGCGTCCCACCACAGGAATGGACCCCAGGACATGTTGTTGCCATGGAGCCTCGGGCTCGGTCTGCGGATCGGCCTCGGATGGACATTGCTGTGCACCACCGCCTGGTCAGCCCCACCACCCAACCCGCTGCAGCTCACCACGGCAGAGGCCGTGCTCGGCATCCTGGCCCACACCCGCTGGCCACAACAGGGCGCCGGGCGCCCGCTGACGCTGTGCCTGAACGAGCGCAGCACCTCCGCCCTGGCACTGCGCACGCTGCCGGACAGTGTTCCACCCGGCAAGCTCGCCCCGGTGCGGCTGATCGACCCCGAGGACGCTCCCCACATCGGCTGTGACGCGCTCTACCTGGGCGCAGGGCCGTGGTCCGGCGAAGCCCTGGCGCAGCTGGCCGGCCGCCCGGTGCTGAGCGTGGGCGAAGGTGCCGAGTTCTGCACCCGAGGCGGCATGTTCTGCCTGGTACCGCGCGGCCAGGGGTTGCGGGTGGAGGTCAACCTCGACGCCGTCGCCCGCAGTGGTCTGCATGTGCATCCGCAGGTGCTCAAGCTCGGCCAGCCCCGCCCAGGAACCACGCCATGAGCCGCACCGTGACCTTCCAGCGGCTGCTGCGGCGCGGCCACCTGCAGGTGGCCACCGTGGCCGTCGTGATCTTTGGCGGGGCGCTGGCCTTGATCGCCCATGCACTCTTCAGCGGGGTGCAGGAGCGGCATCTGGCGCTGGTGGCCCGCACGCTGAGCTACTCGGTCGAAGCGGCCACCACCTTCCGCGATGCCCACACGGCCAACGAGCTGCTGCGCGACATCGCCGGGCGGGAGGGGCTGATCGAGGCCACCGTGCAGTTGCCGACGGGCGGGATGCTGGCCCGGTACCACCTGCCCGCCGACCACCCGCTCGACCACTGGATGCGACAGGCGGGGGGGCTGCTGGTCCAGACCCAAGCCCAGGCCCCGGTGCTGCTCGACGGCCGCACCATCGGGCAGGTGCGGCTGCGCGGGGACGGGGCCCAGTACGCCTGGCTGCTCGTCTGGGGGGCAGTGGGGGCGGTGCTGTGCATCGGGGCTTCGCTGGCGGCGGGCACGCTGATGACACGCCGCCTGGAGCGTTCCGTGACCGAGCCGGTCAACCAGCTCGCCGCCCTGACCCGCTCGATCCGCAGCGAGCGCGCCTACGCCCGGCGCGCACCGCCCGCCCGCATCGCCGAACTGCAGGCCCTCAGCGAAGACTTCAACGCCATGCTCGACGAGGTGCAGCTCGGCCAGGCGGAGCTGCTGGCCAGCCACCGGCGACTGCAATCCGACAACGACCTGCTCGCCCGCAAGGCCTGGCACGACGAACTGACTGGCCTGGCCAACCGCGCACAGTTCGAGCGCCGCCTCCAGGACGCACTGGGCACCACCAGCCTGCGCGGCGGACATCTGGCGGTGCTGTTCCTGGATGCCGACGGGTTCAAGGCCGTCAACGACACCGCCGGACACGCAGCCGGCGACCGCCTGCTCGCCATGATGGCCGACCGGCTGCGCACCGCCGTGCGGGAGACCGACGTGGTGGCGCGCCTGGGTGGCGACGAATTTGCGGTGCTGCTGCACCCGCTGCGCAGCGTGGACGACGCCCGCCGGGTCGGGCAGAAGATCCAGCAGATGATGCTCCAGATCTTCGATCTCGACGAACACGGCCGCTTCCACTGCGGCCTGAGCGTCGGCATGGCCACCTATCCGCTCGACGGTGACACCATCCCGGCCCTGCTCGACACGGCCGACCGCGCCATGTACCGCGCCAAGCACGCCCGCCGACGCGCACGCAACACGCCCCACGACAGGATCGCACCATGAGACGCCCCATGCCCGCCCCCTCGATGCCACGCCGCCCGCAGCCACCCGGTCTGGCGCGCCTCGGTGCACTCGCCTTGGCTGGCACGCTCTGGCTGGGCGGCTGTGCCCACCCTCCTGCCGCGCCGGTCGCACCGACGCCCCGCTTCTCGTCGGTACAGGTTGCCGTGCTGCAGCGGCTGGGCTTTGCCGAAGTGACCGAGGGCTGGGAGCTGAACCTGGCCGGCAAGGTGCTGTTTGCCTTCAACGACGAACACCTCGGCGCCGAAGGCCAGCAGACCATTGCCACCCTCGCCGACACGCTGCGCCAGGCGGCCCTGACACGGCTGCGCATCGAGGGCCATGCCGACCACATCGGCGACGCCGTCTACAACCAGCGCCTGTCCGCCCGCCGTGCCGATGTGGTGGCCCGTGAGTTCATCGCGCGGGGAATGCCCGCCGCGCGCATCGAGACCCGCGGACTGGGGGCGTCCATGCCCATCGCCGACAACACGACCGAGAACGGCCGCGCACAGAACCGCAGGGTGGTGGTGCTGGTGCGCGGAGACTGAGCGCACCACCCTTTCGGTGCAGTCTCAATGCTTGCCGTGCTGCGAGGCGTGGCGCTGCCCCTTGCAGCCTTCCACGTCGAGCACGGTGGCGGCCAGCGTGGTGTCGCTGAGCGTGCCGATCACCTTGACCGTGGCGCCGGCGGCCAGGCAGCTGGCCATGCCGTCGTGGTAGATGGCTCCCGTGGTGGTGACGTTGTAGGTGCCCGCGGCCACGGCGGTGGTGGCGTAGGCGGAAGCGACGGTGAAGGTGAAGCTGCCGTCGGTGGCCACGGTGCCGACCGTGCCGCGCACGCTGCTGCCGGTGTAGGTGTCACTGTGGCGGTGATCCGAACGGATCGAGCGCAGGCGGCTCGACGCCGCGCCGCGCACGTCCACCGTGTTGGCCGTGATGACCGCGGCCGAGCCGATGCCACTGACCTGCCCCCGGAAGCTCACCGCCACGCCTACCGCCAGATCGGTGGCCAGGCCGTGCGGGTAGGTCGCGGTGCTGACATCGACCACCACGCTGTCGCTGCCGGGCAGGAAGTTGGCATCGGTGAGCTTGACCGTGACCAGCGAGCCGTTGAGGGCGCTGATGGTGCCTTCGCCGCGGGCACGGGTGGTGGCGGACTCGACGTGGACGACCGTGGCCGAGACCGTGACCGGATCGGCGGTGGTCGCGCCCGGCGTGACCGTGCCCTGGATGCCGATGCGCGTGCCGACCGCGAGCTGGGACAGCGTCAGCGTGGCGCCCGTGGCTTCATTGGTGATGACGGCATCGGCGGCCAGTGCCACGATCACACCCGTGCCCAGGCGGCTGTCGTGGACCGTGATGGTGCCGGCGGTGGTGTCCACGCTTTGCACTGTGCCGTGGACATGGGCCTGCTGGCGCAAGAACTTGCGGAAGGCGTCGGTCGGGTGCAGCACATCGACCTGCGGCGCCACCAGGCCGGTCGCGGCGTCGTAGGTGAAGCGCGCGAGGTTGAAGTCGAGCACGAGCTGGCCGGTGGTGGCCGTGTCCAGGCTCAGGTGGCGCACGTTCCAGACGAAATCGAGGGTGCCGCTGCTGAACTGGCCGGTCACGGTGGTGGCGCCGTCCAGCGAGACGAGTTGCACGTCGTTGCCCAGCGTCACCGCGATCTGGGTGTAGAGGCCCGCCGGCACGGTGACGCTCGACATGAACTGGCCCACATCGGCCAGCGAGGACAGGTTGACCACGACCGGCGCGGCAGTGGCATCCAGCAGCGTGACGACGGCGCCTGTGCTGTCGGTGGCGGTGATCTTCTTCAGCGTGACCCAGACCTTGGAGTATTCGGTGGCGAGGTTGTCGGTGATGTAGGTCTGCAGCGTGACCGACGCGGCCACTGCGGTGGGCGAGAGGGACGCCGTGTCCCCGCCCCCACCGCAAGCGGCCAGCACCGCCAGCGCGGCAGTGGACAGGGTCAGGAGCATGGACTGGTTCAGGCGGGTGCGGGTCATCGGGGTCTCCAGGAGGGCGTGGGGTGCGTCGGCTCAGTACATTAAATGGGAAAATTTCCCATCTATAGACATCGTAGAGGCACACCCAGGCCCTGTCCAGGCAGGAATGGACAGCGTTGCGCCGGTTAACGGAACTTTGCACACGCGCAGAATGCCGCCCATGCACATCGACGTGTTCTTCTCCGACCGGGTCGACATCGCCCAGGAAATCCTCGCCACGCTGGCCCAGCGGGCGCTGGACGTGGCGGGCGTGCAGTCGGTCGATGCCGTGGCGATGCTGCCGGGCGCCCGGCGGCGGTGATCAGCACCTCGGTCGCGTACTAGCTGGCCCGCGCTGGCCACCGCATCACGGTGGTCGATCGACCACCCGGCACAGGCCTGGAGACCAGCTACGCCAACGCGGGCGAAATCTCTCCCGGCGACTCGGCACCGTGGGCCGGACCGGGTGTGCCCCGCAAGGCGCTCCGGTGGCTGCTGATGCACCACAGCCCGCTGGTGATCCAGCCCTGGCGCTGGGCAGCGGCATGGAGGGGCTGACCATGGCGCGGTACACCACCCCCTCCGAGAAAAACCGGAAACTGCGCGGCATTTCCCCGCCTCACTACCACAGCCGGCCCCCGCCGAGCCGGCCATACTGACCCACGACAGGCTGACTCTCGATGATCCCATGCACGCTCTCCGGCTGTACCCGACCCTGGCCCTCACCCTGCTGATCGCTTCCTGCGGAGGCGGGGGCTCAGACGAGAGCCATCCATCCACGGCCGCACCGGACGGGTACAGCCTGGTCTGGTCCGACGAATTCGACGTGGATGGCCTGCCCGACCCCACCCGATGGGACTATGACACCGACCGGAACAAGCTCGGCTGGTACAACAACGAACAGCAGTACTACGCCCGCAACCGCGCCGACAACGCGGTGGTCAGCAACGGCCGACTGGTCATCACCGCCCGCAAGGAAGACCTCAGCGCACTGCCGGACTGGGGCGGACAGGCCTACAGCTCCGCACGCCTGATCACCCGGGGCAAGGCCACCTGGACCTATGGCCATGTCGAGGTCCGCGCCAAGATGCCCTGTGCCAAGGGCACCTGGTCGGCCGCCTGGATGCTGGCAGAGACGGGACGCTGGCCCGACGACGGCGAAATCGACCTCGTCGAACACGTCGGCAATGCACCGGACCGCATCTTCAGCACGCTGCACTCCAGCCGCAGTGCCGCGCTGCCGCCGCCTTACTCGATCCGGCTGGAAAGCGCCTGCACCGCGTTCCACACCTACCACCTGACCTGGACACCGGACAGCATCACGATGGGCGTGGACGGTGCGGTCCACTACCGCGCCCTGCGCAACGACCTCGACCGCACCGCATGGCCCTTCACGGGACCGCAATACCTGCTGCTGAACATCGCGATCGGCGGCTCGCTGGGCGGGGCGACCGACGATCTGGCCTTCCCCGCCAGCATGGAAGTGGAGCATGTCCGGGTCTACCAGAAGTCGGCGACGGTGCCGGTGCCGGTGCCTGAACCCGTGGTCGTCGTGCCGCCTGCACCCGTGCCAGAAGAACCTCAGAGCGGCGCCTGATGGAGCTGGCGGTGTACCGGCCGTCAGCCCGTCACCACCACCCGATCCCACTCCAGGCCATGACGCCCCAGGTATTTGCGCAGCCGGTCTGCATCGTTGACCACGCTGCGCTGCGTGCGGCTCACGTCGAACAGCACGCGGCCGGCGTCCGACAGCGTGCGACTCCGGCGGCACACGGCGACCACGGCGTCGAGCTGCAGCCGATCGAACAGGTCCAGCCCGGCCAGCACCTGCGCGTCCAGGCAGTCGGACAGGTCCACTGACCCCCCTTCTGCGGATGACCGCACGCCACCCGCTCGCCCAGCGCCGCCATGGTACCCCCACAGCCAGCGCAACCGGCCGATCTCCGCCTCGACCAGCGCCACGCCGATGCGCCCGCCGTCGGCCAGCGTCGCCAGGCGCGTGATGCTGCCCGCAAGGTCGCGGAAGTTGCCGCTCCATACCGCTTCGGGCGACTGCGCGAACTGCAGGTAACGCGCCCGCGCCTCGGCGTTGAAGCGCACCACCTGCCCTGTCTCGGCGGTGCTGAGCTGCAGCAGGTGGTCCACGTTCGGCTCGATGTCCTCGGGCCGGCCAGTCAAGCCCGGCAGGTGGTAGCTCCACAGGTTGATGCGCGCGAACAGGTCTTCGCGGAAGCGCCCTGCTGCCACGTCGGCGCGCAGGTCACGGTGCGTGCCGGCGATGAGCTGGAAGTCGCTGCGCACCTCGCGGTCGGCGCCCACCGGGTAGAACCGCTTCTCCTCCACCGCCTTCAGCAGCATCGCCTGCTCGTCCGGCCCCAGCTCGCCGATCTCGTCGAGGAAGAGCACGCCCTCGTGCGCCGTCCGCAGCAGGCCGGCCCGCGCCGTGGCGGCCCCGGTGAACGCGCCCTTCTGGTGGCCGAACAGCGCCGACGCCGCGCCATCGCCATGCAGCGTCGCGCAGTTGACCTCGACGAAAGCGCCGCTGACCTGGTGGCGCGACTTCTTCAGCTCGAACATGCGCCGCGCCAGGTGCGACTTGCCCGCGCCCGTCGGCCCGGTGAGCAGGACCGGCGCTTTCGAGCGCACCGCCACGCGCTCGATCTCGTCGATCAGGGCGTTGAAGCGGGCGTTGCGGGTGGCGATGCCGCTCTTCAGGAAGCTGACCGCGTCGTCCTTGGCCTGGCTGAACCGCTGCGCCAGCACGTCATAGCGCGACAGGTCGAGGTCGATCAGCGCGTACTCGCCCGGCTCGCCGTGGCGCTGGCGCTTCGGCGGCGCGGTCTGCAGCAGCACGCCGGGCAGGAAACGCGCCTCGACCAGCAGGAACAGGCAGATCTGCGCGACGTGGGTGCCGGTGGTGATGTGCGCCCAGTAACGCTCGCGCTCCGGGTCGAAGGGGTAGTCGCGCGACCAGTCGTAGAGCGCGCCGTAGACCTCGCCGAAGTCCCACGGATCACCGATGTCCAGCGGCACCAGGTTCACCGTGGTTTCGGGCGACACCGCCGCGATGTCGGCCTTGACCAGCTCGGCCAGCCGCAGGTGCTGGCGCGTGTAGAGCAGCTCCAGCCGATCGACCACCAAGTCCTCGTGCTGCGTCAGCGAGACGGTCGGGCGCCATTTTTCCCAGCGACTGGCGCCCTGTCCGCCGTCGAGCTGGGTGCCGAGGAAGCCGATGACGACGGTTTTCTGGGGCATGGCGCGTGATTTCATGGGCTAGTTAATTAGCTTGCAGTCTAATCAATCAGGCCATGGATCTCCAAAACTCCCCACTTTCCTGGGCAAAATGGCTTGGCACAGCCTTTGCAATTCCCGCTGCACCATGCAACACAGCACCCCTCACCACCACGAAGTCGCCATCGAGAACGGCGTCCCTCTCAAGATGTGGACGCGCGGCGTTCCGGTTGAGCCTGAAGCCCTGCAGCAGCTCACCAACGCCGCCCGCCTGCCCATCGTGTTCCACCACGTCGCGGCGATGCCGGACGTTCACCTCGGGATCGGCGCCACGGTCGGCTCGGTGATCCCGACGTTCAAGGCGATCATTCCGGCCGCCGTGGGCGTGGACATCGGCTGCGGGATGATGGCGTGCAAGACCACGTTGCGCGCCGAAGACCTGCCGGACAACCTCGGGCCGCTGCGTGCGGCGATCGAGAAGGCCGTGCCGCATGGCCGCAATCCCGAACGCCGGGGCCGCGACCACGGCGCCTGGGAAACGCCGCCCGACGAAGCGGACGCGGCGTGGGCGGGGCTGGTGGACGAGTTCGACGCGATCTGCGCCGACCACCCGAAGCTGAAGAACACCAACAACCGCAAGCACATGGGGACGCTGGGAACCGGGAACCACTTCATCGAGGTCTGCCTGGACGAGGCGGGCGCGGTGTGGTTCATGCTGCACTCCGGCTCGCGCG
>JAAFKB010000061.1 GCA_013299055.1 Sphaerotilus sp. | reverse complement strand
CTCATGGTGCTCATCTTCAGACCGACGCTCGCAGCGCGTCGATCATGCGGGTATTTTCTTCGGGGGTGCCGACCGTCAGGCGCAGGCAGTTGGCCAGCAAAGGGTGCAGCGCCGCGACATGCTTGATGAGCACGCCGCGCTGCTTCATGCCATCGAAGGTCGCCTTCGAGTCGGCGACACGGACCAGGATCATGTTCGCCTCGCTCGGCCAAGCCTGCACGCCGGACATGTCGCTCAGCGCCGCCTGCAGCCGCTCGCGCTCGCTGCGCAGTACCGCGGCCTGCCGTGCGTATTCGTCGGCATGCTCCAGGGCGAACAGCGCGGCCTCGGCGTTCAGCACGCTGACGTTGTACGGAGGGCGGGCCTTGTCGATCTCGGCGATCAGCGCGGCCGGCCCGACCATGTAGCCCAGGCGGATACCGGCGAGGCCGAACTTGCTCAGGGTGCGCATCACCAGCACGTGGTCATGCTCGCCCGCACGCGGCAGCCAGGTGCGCGAGGAAAACGGCTGGTACGCCTCGTCGAACACCACCAAGCCGTTCTGCGCACCGACGGCGGCGACGATCTTCTCGATCACGGCGTCGTCGAACAGGTTGGCGGTCGGGTTGTTAGGGTAGGCGATGTAGGTAATGGCGGGGCGGTGTTCTTCGATGGCGGCCAGCATCGCGGCCTCGTCCAGCGCGAAATCCGCCGTCAGCGGCACGCCGACGAAGTGCAGCCCCTGCAACTGCGCCGACATCGCGTACATCACGAAACCCGGCACCGGCGCCAGGATCGTCGCACCCGGCACGTCGCAGGCCAGCGCCAGCAGCGAGATCAGCTCGTCCGAGCCGTTGCCCAGCATCAGCGCGCAGCCTTCGGGCATCGCGATGTGGGCGGCCAGCGCGGTTTTCAGCTCATCAATGCGACCCCCGGGATAACGGTTGATCGCCACGGCGCCGAGGCGTTGCCCCAGTTCGGCCTGCAGCGCGGGCGGGAGCAGGAAGGGGTTCTCCATCGCGTCGAGCTTGATGAAGCCGGCGCTGGGTTGCACCGCGTAGGCGTGCATGCCCTGCACGTCGGTGCGCAGGGTGCGGGAAAGACGATCAGGCAGTCGGAGTCGGTTCATGGTGTCGGTGCGTCGAGGATTTCCGGCCCGACGACAAAGGGATTGAGGATCTGCAACCGGTCCATCTGCTGACCATGCTGCAGGTCTTCGGTGAGCAGGTGGCGGCAACCTTGCTGCTGTGCGGCGGCCACCATCAGCGCGTCCCAGTAGCTCAGCGCAAAACGGTCTTGCAGCGTCCAGGCCAGATCGACCGTGGAGTCATCGACGGTCAATGGCCGCCACGCCCGATAGCGCCTGACCAAGGCACGCCCCTCGATCAAGTCGAGCTGCGGGGCTGTGCGGCGCAGGTTGACGAACAGCTCATTGAGCACCTGCGTGCTCAGACGACCACAGCCTTCGCGCCAGCAATGCGCGATCCAGGCCGACGCCCGCACCTGCTTGTCCGGCACGCGGGGATCTTGTGCGTACAGCAGGACATTGGTGTCAACGAAAACGGTCGAGTCGCTCGGCATAGACCTCATCCCGCGACAGGTACGGGCGCTCGAAAGGAATCGGTTTGAACGCCAGGGCTTCGCGCATGGCCTGCGCGTAGGAGTCGTCATGGCGCATCTTCTCGGCCAGGATTTCACCCAGCAGGCGCGACACGCTCGTGTTGCGTCGAGCGGCTTCCATGCGCGCCCAATCGGCCACATGGTCTTCCATGGTGATCGTGACGTTTTTCATGGGCAAATTTTACCACTGAGTTCGTGTTGCACGAAATTCGTGTTGTCAATGGGCAGCGGCCCGTGCGTCACGGTGCGTCACGACAGGGGACGCCCCAACCGCTTTTCCACCTGCGCCCGCTCCCAGGCGGCGCCGAGCAGCCAGTCGGGGCGGAACACACGGGAGGCATGGAACAGCAAGCCGACGCCCCAGCCCGCGATGACCCACAGCACCCACAGCCGATGCGGCGAAGTGACGAGGTTCACGACGACCAAGAGGGACACGACCATCACGTACTTGGACAGGTGCAGGTAAAAGCCACGCAACCGGCGCACATGGGCAAAGGCATCGCGCTCTTCGCGTTCGGTGCGCACCGCCAGGTTCACGGGGGCGCCGAGATCGGCGCGCACGGCGGCCACATCAGGGAAGTCGGGGTGGGTGGCTTGGGCGGTCATGGCAGGCTCCGGGTTCAGGGTGGACCACTCCACACCGAACACCGCCGCCAGCGATTTCAGCGATTCCGTGCTGGCCGGATGACCCGACTCGATGCGCTGGACCGTGCGGGTGCTCAGCCCGCTGGCCTCGGCCAGTTGCTGCTGGGACCATCCGTGTTGGAGACGCATCTTCTGGATCAACATGCTGCGGTTTCCTGCTGCTTGCGCTGGGGGGTGATTCGGTAGGAGAGGAGAGCCTCTACAGTGCCAGCCAGCCTGCCTTCTGACCACGACAGAACACGACAGCAGGCCGCCAATGGCCCGCCAACGGCCCGTCAACCGCCCGATTTCAGCGTTTCAGGCGAAATTCCGCCGCCTGCGCATGGGCCTGCAAGCCTTCGCCATACGCGAGTTCGGCCGCGATCACGCCCAGCGTCTGCGCGCCCTGCTCGCTCACCTCGATCAGGCTGGAGCGTTTCTGGAAGTCGTAGACGCCCAGCGGCGACGAGAACCGCGCCGTGCCCGAGGTCGGCAGCACATGGTTCGGCCCGGCGCAGTAGTCGCCCAGCGATTCGCTCGTGTACGCGCCCAGGAAGATCGCCCCGGCGTGGCGCAGCAGCGGCTCCCAGCGGTGCGGATCGGACGAGCTGACTTCGAGGTGCTCCGGCGCGATGCGGTTGCTGATCGCGCAGGCTTCGTCCATGTCCCGCGTCAGGATCAGTGCGCCCCGCCCTTCCAGCGAGGCACGGATCACGTCGCGGCGCGGCATCGCGTCGATCAGGCGGTCGATCGCGGCCTGGACCTTGGCGATGTAGTCCGCATCCGGGCACAGCAGGATGGACTGCGCCAGTTCGTCGTGCTCGGCCTGACTGAACAGGTCCATCGCCACCCAGTCGGGCGGCGTCGTGCCGTCGGCCAGCACGAGGATTTCCGACGGGCCGGCGATCATGTCGATGCCCACCTGCCCGAAGACACGCCGCTTGGCGCTCGCCACGTAGGCGTTGCCGGGGCCGGTGACCTTGTCCACGCGGGGCACCGTCGCCGTCCCGTAGGCCAGCGCCCCGACCGCCTGCGCCCCGCCGATCGTGAACACCCGGCTCACACCCGCGACATGGGCGGCGGCCAGCACCAGCGCGTTCTTCTCGCCCTTCGGGGTGGGCACGACCATGATGATCTCGCCGACCCCCGCGACCTGCGCCGGGATCGCGTTCATCAGCACCGACGACGGGTACGCCGCCTTGCCGCCGGGCACGTAGATGCCGACGCGGTCCAGCGGCGTGACCTTCTGGCCGAGCAGGGTGCCGTCCTCGTCGCGGTACTGCCAGCTCAGGCCGCACGCCTGCAACTGCCGCTCGTGGTAGCTGCGCACACGCTTCGCGGCGGCTTCGAGGGCGTTGCGCTGCGCGGGCGTGATGGCCTCGAACGCGGCTTTCAGCTCCTCGCGGGTCAGCTCCAGCGCGGTCATCGACTCGGCCTGCATGCCGTCGAAGCGGTTGGTGTACTCGATCACCGCCGCGTCGCCGCGCCGCTGCACATCCTTCAGGATGGCCGCCACCCGCTCCTCGATCGCATGGTCCGTCTCCGCCGACCAGTGCAGCACGCGCTGGAACTCGGCTTCGAAGTCCGGGGCGGCGGTGTTCAGGTGGCGGAGGGCGACGGAGGACATGGCGGGTCTTTCTTGGGCTTCGGGAAGATCAGTCTTTGGGAATGGCAGAGGCGAAGGCGTCGATCAGCGGGCGGAGCTGGTCGCGCTTGAGCTTGAGCGCGGCCTGGTTGACGACGAGGCGCGACGAGATCTGCATGAACGGCTCGACCTCGACGAGGTGGTTCGCCACCAGCGTCTTGCCGGTGGACACCAGATCGACGATGGCGTCGGCCAACCCGGTCAGCGGTGCCAGTTCCATCGAACCGTAGAGCTTGATCAGGTCTACATGGACGCCCTTGTCGGCGAAGTGCTGGCGGGCGATGGCGGTGTACTTGGTCGCCACGCGGATGCGCGAACCCTGCTTCACCGCCGCTGCGTAGTCGAAGCCCTCGCGCACCGCCACGCTCATGCGGCACTTGGCGATGTTCAGGTCCAGCGGCTGGTACAGGCCCTGGCCGCCGTGCTCGATCAGGATGTCCTTGCCGGCCACGCCGAGGTCGGCGCCGCCGTACTGCACGTAGGTCGGCACGTCGGTGGCGCGCACCAGCACGACCTGCACGTCCGGCCGGTTCGTCGGCAGGATCAGCTTGCGTGACTTCTCGGGGTCTTCCAGCACCTCGATGCCGGCAGCAGCCAGCAGCGGCAGCGTCTCCTCGAAGATCCGGCCCTTGGACAGCGCCAGCGTGATCATCCCGTTCGTGGGCGCGTTCGTGCTCATGCCGGAACCCTTTCGATGTCGGCGCCGATGCCGCGCAGCTTCACTTCCATGGCGTCGTAGCCGCGGTCGAGGTGGTAGATGCGGTCCACGGTGGTCACGCCGTCGGCGACCAGCCCGGCGATCACCAGCGACGCCGAGGCGCGCAGGTCAGTCGCCATCACGGCCGCACCCGACAGGCGCGGGATGCCTTCGACCAGCGCCGTGTGGCCGTCCACGGCGATGTGCGCGCCCAGCCGGACCAGCTCGTTGACGTGCATGAAGCGGTTCTCGAAGATGGTCTCGGTCACGCGCGCCACGCCCTCGGCGATGCAGTTCACGGCCATGAACTGCGCCTGCATGTCGGTCGGGAACAGCGGGTGCTCGCTGGTGCGGAAGCTCACCGCCTTGGGCCGGCCACTCATCTGCACACGGATCGAGTCAGTGCCCGCCTCGACGGTGACACCGGCTTCGCGCAGCTTGGTGATCACGGCGTCCAGGTGGCTCGCATCGGCGCGGCGCAGTGTCACGTCACCGCCCGCCGCGGCGACGGCGCACAGGAAGGTGCCGGCCTCGATGCGGTCGGGGATGATCTGGTGCGGCACCTTCGGGGCGTGCAGGCGCTCGACGCCGGTGATGCGCAGGCGGCTGGTGCCGCGGCCTTCGATCTGCGCGCCCATCGAGATGAGCAGATCGACGAGGTCGGTGATCTCCGGCTCCTGCGCGGCGTTTTCCAGCACCGTCTCGCCGTCGGCCAAGGTCGCCGCCATCAGCAGGTTCTCGGTGCCGGTGACGGTGACCATGTCGGTGGTGATGCGGGCGCCCTTGAGACGGGGAGAAGCGGTGGCGTGGATGTAGCCGTGCTCGACGCGGATCTCGGCGCCCATCGCCCGCAGGCCCTTGATGTGCTGGTCCACCGGCCGCGAGCCGATCGCGCAGCCGCCCGGCAGTGACACCCGCGCCACGCCAAAGCGCGCCAGCAGCGGCCCGAGCACGAGGATCGACGCCCGCATCGTCTTCACGAGGTCGTAGGTCGCCTCGGTCGAGGTGATGTTCGAGGCATCGACCGTCACCACGTCGGGACGCTCGGCCGTGCGGGTGGAGGTGGCGCCGAGCTGGGCGAGCACCTTGAGCGTGGTCGCCACGTCCTTGAGCACCGGCACGTTGGCCAGCGTCACCGGCTCGGCCGTCAGCAGCGTCGCGCACAGCTCGGGCAGGGCGGCGTTCTTGGCGCCGGAGATCGTGACTTCACCCTGGAGGGTGCGGCCGCCGCGAATGAGGAGCTTGTCCATCGTGTATGCCTGTGCCTATGCCTGTGCGGGCGCGAGGTCCGGGCCGGGGATCGGGCGGGCCTGTCGCACACCGCTCGGGGCATGCACACACGACCGCGCCGCCGCCTGGGCCGCGCGCGGGGTGGTCAATGGTGGGAGGGAGTGGCCGGTGTGGCTTGCGCCGCCCACTCGGCCGGGGTGAGGGTCTTCATGGACAGCGCGTGGATTTCTTCGCGCATGCGGTCACCCAGGGCCGCATAGACCATCTGGTGACGCGCCACGCGCAGCTTGCCAGTGAAGGCGCTGCAGACGATGGTGGCGAAGAAGTGACGGCCGTCGCCTTCGACTTCGAGGTGCTCGCAGGACAGGCCGGCGGCAATGAAATCGCGGACTTGGGTGGGGGTGGGATCGGCCATGGTGCGTGAGATTGTAGCGGTTGACGCGGCCCGTCTCCTGGCACAGCCCGTCAGGAAAGCTGTCCGAACGCTGCGCTTATCGCAGCCTGCAGGCGCCCGGACCGGCGGCACAGTCTCGACACATCCCCTGTTCCTGTCGCCGTGGAGGTTCCTGTCCGTGTCGCCTTGCCCTTGCCCCACCGCCGTCCGCGCACCCCAAGGGTTCACACTGATCGAGCTGATGGTGGCCGTCGCGATGGTCGCCATCCTGGCCGCAGTGGCCATGCCGAACTACCGCGAGCATGTGCTGCGCAGCCAGATCACCGACGCCACGCAAGCCCTCGCCGACGCCCGGGCCGCCATGGAACAGCATTACCTGAACCAGCGCTCCTACACCAACGGCCCTTGCGCCACCGCCATGGTCGTCGGCACCTTCACCGTGACCTGTCCCACCACCCCGACGGCAGAGACCTACCAGATCACCGCCACCGGCAGCCAGGTCACGGCCGGCTTCACCTTCGCGATCGACCACCACGGCACCCACCAGACCCTCGCACTGCCCGCTGGCTGGGGCAGCGTGCCTGCGGGAGGACATCCCTGCTGGATCGGGCGCAAGGACCAGGCATGCTGAACCCACCGGCGCAAGCACCAGCACCAGCACCAGCACCAGCACCGCGGGGCTTCACGCTGGTGGAGCTGCTCGTCACGCTGGGGCTGATGGCCATCCTGCTGGCCATGGCCGCCCCACTGCTGACCACCTGGACCGCCAATGCGCGGGTGCGCTCGGTCGCGGAACAACTGGGCAACGACCTGCGGCTGACCCAGACCGACGCCCTGCGCCGCAACCGCCGGACCGTGTTCGCCCTGACCAACGCCAGTCCGGCCCTCAACGCCACCGCCGCCGCGAACGGCAGCCGCTGGTTCGCCCAGGCACTGCCGATGCTGGCCGGCGAAACCCTGGCCGACCAGCACTTCCTCCTGGCATCGGCCAGCGCCCGGCAGAACAAGGTGAACCTCAGCGGCCCGGCCGTCACCTGCTTCAACGCCGTCGGACGCCCGGTCAGCCACACCACCACCGGGCTGGGGCAGGACTGCACCGCCCCGACCAGTGCCACCACGCCCCTGCAGTACGTGGTCAGCTCCACCAGCGGCAACCGGCCACTGCGGGTGTCGGTGTTCATGGGGGGGCAGATCCGGCTGTGCGACCCTGCGCGCTCGCTTGCTGCCGGCGCGGCCGACGGATGCTGAACATGCCCAGGAACCTCCACAGGCATCAGAACCGGCCACACCTTGGGGGTTTCACGCTGATCGAGACGCTGGTGGCGCTGCTGGTGCTGTCCTTCGGGGTCATGGGGCTGGTCGCCCTGCAGGGACGGGCGGTGCAATACGCCGTCGATGCCGAGGACCGCAACCGGGCCGCCCTGCTCGCCGATGAACTGGTCAGCACGATGTGGCTGTCGCGCACCGTCACATTGCCCGGTGCCACCGTGGACCTCTGGACAACACGGGTGCAGGACGCTGCGGCGTCGGGGCTGCCGCAGGCCAGTGCCAGCGTGAGCGGCCCGGATGCGCTGGGTGTCGTCACGGTCACCATCCGCTGGCGTCCGCCCTCGCGCAAGGCCGCCCAGGGCGATCTCGTCTACATGACCAAGGTGGCCCTGCCATGACCCCCGCACGCCCACGCGGCATCACGCTGATCGAGGTCATGGTCTCGCTGGCCGTCAGCGGGTTCATCTCCATCGCGGTGGTGGGGGTGATGAGCATGGTCGAGACCAGCAAGCGCCGCACGATCTCCGGCAGTGACCTGGGCCAGGTCGCCGCCTATGTGCAATCGGTACTGGACCGCACGCTGCGCAGCGCCGGCTCCGGCTTCACGCACGCGGCCACCTTCGCGTATGGCTGCCAGTTGCACGCCGAGCGGTCCGGGACACAGATCCTTCCCAGGCCCAATGCTGCGGCGCTCCCGGCCCCCTTCACCGGGGTCAGCACCGGCACCGCTGGCGTCTTCCGCCTCGCCCCGGTCGTGATCGCCGATGGCCAGACCACGCCAGGGGTCAGCGCCCAGCCCTCGGACGTGCTGATCGTGATGTCAGGCCAGTCGGGCCAGTCGGAAGCCGCCACGCCCTTTGCCGCAGACCCGCTGACCGGCACGCTGCGCCTGAGCCACTCGGTCGGGCTGGCGGCACAGGATCTGCTGCTCGTCGCCGACCGCCAGCCGGTGGCCACCGGCACCGCGCCCTGCCTGGTCCAGCAAGTGGCCACCCCCTTCAATCCCGTCACCGCTGCGGGCACGGTTCCCCTGGCAGGCACCTACGCCACCGCGGGCTTCGGCACCGCACTGCTCGCCGATTATTCGATCGTCAGCGAGGTGCTCAACCTGGGCAACGTGGCCAACGGCAATCCGCCGACGCTGCAACTGATCGGTGTCGGAGACCACAACACGCTCTACACCTACGACCTGCTGCAGACCACGGGCGCGGCGCTGCAGCCGATCGGCGATGGCGTGTTCGAGCTGCACGCGCTCTACGGACTCGACACCGACAACGATCGGCGCATCGACCGCTGGAGCGCCCCCACCGGCGACTACGCCATCGCCCGCCTGATGGACGGCAGCACCGCCGCCAGCACCCGGCTGCGCACCATCGTGGCGGTGCGGGTCGGACTGCTGCTGCGGTCGGTGATGCAGGAAGGCTCGGCCGTGGCGCCGGCCAGCCTGAGCCTGTTCACCGACCTGGGCGCAGACCTGACCTACACCCGCACGCTGAGCACGGCCGAACAACGCTACCGCCACCGCACGCTGGAATCGACGATTCCGCTGCGCAACCTGCTGCTCGGACCATGACACACCCCGCCCGCCCGGCCCAGTCCGGCTTCATCCTGCTGTTCACGCTCGTGGCGCTGGTGGTGGTGCTGATCGCGGGTCTGTCGCTGATCAAGGCCATGGATGTGGGCTTGCTGCAGGCGGGCAACCTGGCCTTTCGGCGCGATCTGGTCAACCAGGCCGAGCGTGGCATGGCACAAGCCCTGGCACGCTTCACGGCCACGGGAGCACTGTCCAGCGACGCCCTGCGCAACGCCCACGCCCCCACCGTCAACTACTCGGCCAGCCGGCTGGCGACCAACGCCCAGGGCATCCCCACGCTGCTGCTCGACGATGCTGCCTTCACGGCGGCGGGCATGACCGGTGCCGACGTGACCGACAGCAGCAGCGGCGTGACCGTGCGTGTGCTCATCGACCGCCAATGCACCGCCGTCGGCGACATCGCGGGCAATGCCTGTGCGCTGGCCACGGCAGACAGTGAGCGCGCCGTCGACGACCGCTACCGCCATGTGCGCAGCGAGGCCCAGCCTGTCTACCGCATCAGCGTGCGGGCCACCGGCCCTCGCAACACGCAAGCCTTCTTCCAGTCCACCGTGGCGCGCTGAACCATGTCCTTCCACAGTAGCTCCCGCCTCTCCCTTCTTCCCCGCCTGGCCGTCCGGTGGCTGCTCGCACTGGCCGGGCCGCTCGCGCTGCTCGCGACACCCGGGCCAACCTCCGCGCAGGCGCTCGACCTGGCCGACAGTCCGCTGTTTTCTGCCACGAGCGTGCCGGGCAACCTGCTGCTGGCGCTCTCGGTCGAATGGCCGACCGCCAGCACGCCCGCCTACCCGAACACCACGGCCTACGCCCCCGCGGCGGCCTACGTCGGCTACTTCGATGCAGACAAGTGCTACCGCTACAACGCCGACACGGTCACTCCGGCCAACAGCCATTTCGTGCCCCACGGCGCCGCCGCGAACCACGTCTGCACGTCCACGGCCACCGTGTCGCTGTGGAGTGGCAACTGGCTGAACTGGGCCTCGACCCAGACCCTGGACGCCTTCCGCTGGGCGCTGACGGGCGGGCCGCGCATGGCCGGCTTCGACACCGCCACGCTGACGGTGCTGCAGAAGACCTTCCACAACGGCTCGGGCGGACGCAGCAGCATCTATCCCGACAAGATCACCGACAACGCCACCAGCGGCGCAGCAGCCGTGGCGGGTGCCACCCCATTCGGCTGGAGCCACGTCGTCGCACGCATCCACGGCATGGGCCATGCGATGGTGGTCAGCGGCAACATCGACCTGCGCTGCAACTTCACGCCCACCGCCGGCAACCCCAACCGGATCACCCACAGCTGCGAAAGCTTCACGTCCGCCCAGCGCAACTGCACGACCAACGGCCTTGGGCAGACCTGCACGATGGCCAACGCCAACCCGGCGTACCAGATCACCTGCGGCGCAGTGGACGCGGGCGGAAACCGCACCTACACCTGCACCAGCAGCCAGGCCGGCACCAGCACCTGCACGGCCACCGCCGCCGCCGGCGCGAACACGGCGTGCGGACAGGAGCCGACCCGCACGAACTACACCGGCCAGTCCACCGCTGCCGCCACCGCCGACACAGGCGCCTACTACCTGCTCCAGATGCAGGTGCGCGCCTGCGATGCCAGCGTCGGCCTGGAAAGCAACTGCGTGGCCTACGGCGCGAACCACAAGCCGGAAGGACTGATGCAACGCTACGCCAGCAAGCTGCGCTACTCGGCCTTCGGCTACCTCAACGACGGCAATATCCGGCGCGACGGTGGCGTGATGCGTTCGCGCATGAAATACATCGGCCCGAACAAGCCAGTGCCCGGCTCCGTCGCGCAGCCCAATGCGGTCACCGAGTGGGATGCGGCCACCGGCGTCATGCTGACCAATCCGGATCCAGCCGATGCCACCGCCACCGTGAACAGCGCCTTGGCCCAGACGAATCTGGTCGTTTCGGTGCCCAACAGCGGCGTGATGAACTACGTCAACAAGTTCGGGCTCACCTCGCGGGCCTACAAGGGCTACGACCCGGTGGGTGAGCTGTACTACGCCGGCCTGCGCTACTTCCGCAAGCTTGGACCGGTGGCCAGCTACAGCAGCTTCACCGGCATCACCAACGCCAATACCCTGTCGGCCGTGATCGATCACTTCCCGGTCATCACCGCCTGGGACGACCCCATCGTCTACTCGTGCCAGAAGAACTTCATCCTCGGGATCGGTGACGTCAACACCCACCGCGACGCCAACCTGCAGGGCAGCACCATCCGCTCCGGGGAAGAGCCGGCCATGCCCGCAGAAGTCGCCGCCGACACGGACCTCGACGTCAAGACCGCCACCGACATGGTCGGCCAGCTCGAAGGGTGGGCCACCCCCCTGGGCAGCCATTCGTCCGGCCGCGGCAACAGCTTCTTCATCGCTGGCATGGCCTACGACGCCCACACCCGCGACCTGCGCAGCGACCTCAGCGGAATGCAGACCCTCAACACCTACTGGGTCGATGTGCTCGAAGGCCAGAACTACGCCCACAAGAACCAGTACTGGCTGGCCGCCAAGTACGGCGGGTTCGAGGTTCCCGCCGGCTTCAACCCTTACGCGGCCACCAACACCACGACCACGCTGTCCCAAGCCTCCTGGTACACCAACACCGACACCTTGCCCAACGGTGGCACCACCCAGCTGCGCCCGGACAACTACTTCACCGGCGGGCTGGCGGCGCGGATGGTGTCCGGCCTGAACAGCGCCTTCGCCAAGATCGCGGCCGAAGCCTCCGCCGCCACCTCGACGGCCTTCGCGTCGGCTTCGCTCAACGAAGCCGTCAGCGGCAACGCCAGCTTCGCCGCCAGCTACGATCCGAAGTACTGGACCGGCACCCTGGTCGGTGCCTCGGTCAGCTACGCCAGCGATGGCACGCCCTCGGTGTCACAGGCATGGAACGCGCGCGATGTGCTCAACGCCACGCCGCCCGGCGACCGCAAGATCGTCACCTGCTGCACGGCCACCGGCGCCGGATTGCCCTTCCGGCTGAACAGCCTGAACAGCACCCCACTGCTGGCGCGCACCCAGTGGAGCACCTTCGCCGACGTGCCGGGGGTGGTGGCCGCTTCGCAATCCGCAGCCAATTTTCTCGACTACCTGCGCGGCGTGCGCACCAGCGAGGTGGCCAACGGCGGTGTCTACCGCACCCGCTCCAGCGTGCTCGGCGACATCGTCCATTCCAAGGTCACTGTCGTGGCAGCACCGCAGAGCCCCTACTACGACGTGACCAACCCCGGCTACAACGCCTTCCGCCGCACCTACTCGGCCCGCAAGACCGTGGTGTATGTCGGCGCCAACGACGGCATGCTGCACGCCTTCGACGGCAGCCTGACCAGCGCGACCAAAGGCAGCGAGCTGATGGCCTACATCCCCAGCTTCGTCTACGGCAGCACGGCCACCGCCGGCACTACCGGCCTGGCCGCCCTCGGCAACCCGTCGTTCGAGCACCACTTCTACGTGGACGCCACCCCCCAGGTCTTCGATGTCGATTTCCGCCGCACCAGTGGCCAGACCACGCCCAGCGCCAGCGAATCCGACTGGCGCAGCGTCCTGGTCGGCGGACTGGGCAAAGGCGGCCGGGGCTACTACGCGATCGACGTGACCAATCCGACCCAGTGGACCACCGAGACCGCCGTGGCCGGCAAGGTGCTGTGGGAATACACCGACAGCACGATGGGCTACAGCTACGGCGATGCCCGCATCGTCAAGACGGCCAAGCATGGCTGGACCGCGGTCATCCCGTCGGGCTACAACACGCCGGACGGCAGTGCCGCCATCCACCTGGTCAACCCGCGCACTGGCGCGCTGCTGGAGAAGATCACGCTGCCTGGCGGTACCCCCAGTGCCCCGCTCGATGTCGCCCACGTCACCGCATACCTCCCCGACCTGACCGACCACACCGCCACCGCGCTGTACGCGGGGGACATGCAGGGCCACATCTGGCGCATCGACGTGAGCGCCAGCAGCGGCAGCTACCCGGCCCCGCTGCAACTGGCCCGGCTGACCGACCCGAGCGGCGCACCACAGCCGATCAGCACACCGGTGCGGATCATGGTCGAGCCGAATTCCGGCAAACGCTACGTGCTGGCCGGCACCGGTCGCCTGCTGGCCGACAGCGACATTGCCAGCCAGCAGACCCAGAGCTTCTACGCCATCGTCGATGGCACCAGCAGCGAGATGTTCACGTCCACGACGCTGCCCACTGGAGTGAGCTTCCCCGTGACCCGCGGCAAGCTCAACCAGAACAGCGACCTGCTGACCGGCATCGGCAGCGCCCCCACGCAGCCGATGGGCTGGTACCGCGACCTGGGCACGGACAGCACCTCCGGCATCGCCGAGCGCATCACCGTGGCCCCGGTCGTCCACAACGGACTGGTCGGCGTGGCCATCAACCTGCCCAACGGCGTGGCCTGCTCACCCTCGGGCCAGAGCACGGTGATGGCGGTCAACTTCGCCGATGGCAAGAGCGTGCTGACCGACAGCGCGGGCCTGTCGGTGGGACTCAGCCCGTACAGCAACGGAGTGGCGTCCGACCTGGCGTTCAAGAACATCGGCGGCAGGGTGCGGCTCATCTCCGGCCGCAGTGACGGCAGCGTGCGCAACCTGCCCGGCACCTATGGCGGCAGCGGTGCACTGCGCCGGCTGAACTGGCGTGAAGTCCCCATCGCGAACTGAGCGGCGACGGGCATTGCGGGTCTGCGCCGGGCTGGCCTTGCCGGTGCTGGCGCTGCACGTCACCGCCCTGGCGCACTGGCCGCACAGCGTCGGCACAGTCCCGACAGCGCCACCTACCCCGCCGCGGGTCACGGCCCGGACCCTGGTGGAGCACTCGGCCCCGGCCCCGGCCCCGGCGATGGCCCCTGCTCCTGTACTGGAACAGCCCTACCCGATCCGCACGCCTCGGCCCGACCACCGCGCGTCCGACCCCAGCCCCGCCGGCCTTTTCCTGCCGGCCAGCGCACTGGACCGGCGCCCGACACCGGTCTCGACCCCGGACCCGCGCTGGCTGGACGCACTGGCCGACCAGCCCATCAGCGGGCTGCCCCTGCGGGTGCGGTTGTCCATCACCGCCGAGGGCCAGGTCGTCGGGGTCGAGCCAGTCGAGGTCAGCGCGCTGGATGCCGTCGCGCTGCCGGCACTCGACGCCATGTTCCGGGACACCGCCTTCCTGCCCGGCCGTCGCCAGGGCCGGGATGTCGCCAGCCAGATCGAGCTGGAGGTACGGCTGGACACGCCAGACGCACACTGACCGCAGGCTCACGTCCGCTCAGTGCCGCAGCTTGTAGCCCGTCGCCAGCAAGCGCAGCGCGATGGCCGCGATCACCAGGAAACTCGCCGACACCACCCCCAGGCTCATCCACGGCGACACGTCGCTGACGCCGAAGAAGCCGCGCCGGAAGCCGTCGATCATGTAGAAGAACGGGTTCAGGTGGCTGACCTGCTGCCAGATGCCGGGCAGCGAGTGCACCGAATAGAACACGCCCGACAGGAAGGTCATGGGCATGATGATGAAGTTCTGGAACGCCGCCATCTGGTCGAACTTGTCGGCCCACAGCCCCGCGATCAGGCCCAGGCTGCCCATCATCCCGGCGCCCAGCACGGCAAACGTCAGCGCCCACCACGGCTCGGCCATCCGCAGCGGCGCGAACCACACCGTCACCGCGAACACGCCAAAGCCCACCACCACGCCCCGCACCAGCGACGCGCCGACGTAGGCGACGAACCACGCCCAGTGCGACAGCGGCGTGACCAGCAGGAAGACGAGGTTGCCGGTGATCTTGCTCTGGATGAGGCTGGAGGAGCTGTTGGCGAAGGCGTTCTGCAGCACGCTCATCATCACCAGGCCGGGGATCAGGAAGCTGGTGTAGCTGACCGAGTCGTAGACCTTCACATGGTCTTCGAGCACATGGCCGAAGATCAGCAGGTACAGCACCGCCGTCAGCACCGGCGCGGCCACCGTCTGGAAACCGACCTTCCAGAAGCGCAGCACCTCCTTGTAGAACAGCGTGCCGGCGCCGGCAAAGACCGGGTTGGTGGATGTCGTTGCGGACGTGCTCATGCGCGGCCTCCCTGCATGATGTCGAGGAACACGTCTTCGAGGTCGGCACGGCCGATCTCGAGGTCTTCGATGCGCACGCCGGCCGTGCGCAGCGCCGCCAGCGTCTGCTCGACATCGGCAGCGTCGCGGGCCTTGACCTGCGCGATGCGGCCGGTGACGCGGGCGTGGGCGGCGATGGCGGCGGGCAGCGCGTCGTCGGTCTTGAAGCGCAGCATCGTGCTCGACGTGCCCGCGAGCAGGTTGCTGGTGCGGTCGAGCGCGACGATGCGGCCCTGCTTGAGCATCGCGATCCGGCCGCACAGCGCCTCGGCCTCTTCGAGGTAGTGCGTGGTCAGCAGCACGGTGTGGCCTTCCTTGTTGAGCCGGGCGATGAACTGCCACAGCGTCTGGCGCAGCTCCACGTCCACGCCCGCCGTCGGCTCGTCCAGCACGATCACCGGCGGCCGGTGCACCAGCGCCTGCGCGACCAGCACCCGGCGCTTCATCCCGCCCGACAGTTGCCGCATGTTGGCGCCCGCCTTGTCCGCCAGGCCCAGGCCGCTCAGCAGCTCGTCGATCCAGGCGTCGTTGCCCTGCACGCCGAAGTAGCCGCTCTGGATCTTCAGCGTCTCGCGCACCGAGAAGAAGGGGTCGAACACGAGTTCCTGCGGGACGATGCCGAGCGCCTTGCGGGCGGCTGCGTAGTCGTCCACCACGTCGTGGCCCATGACGCGCACGCGGCCGGTCGTCGCCCGTGACAGGCCGGCCAGGATGCTGATCAGGGTGGTCTTGCCCGCGCCGTTGGGGCCGAGCAGACCGAAGAATTCACCTGGGGCGATGTCGAGGCTGACACCGTCGAGGGCCTGCAATGCACCGCGGGGGGTGCTGAAGGTCTTGCTGACCTGCTGGAAGGAGATGGCCTGGATCATTGCGGGGGCATTGTAGGCAGGGCAGGACAATGCCGTGCGGACACGGATCGGAGCACCCAACCCCATGACATGGCTGACCACCCTCCAGGACTGGGCGCGCCGGATCAAGCGCGATGTCGTCACCGTCTACTTTGCCGCCCGCCACCCGGACACACCGTGGCGGTCGGGCTGTTTGTGGTGATTCGGTGGTCTTCGTGCTCGTCTGGCTGGCTGGGGCACGCGGGCACGCCGTCCGTCTTCATCTCCAACTCCATGCCATCGGTGACCTCCGCCGTCAGCACACGCTCATGGCCGGAGCCAGTTTCGACTGGAAGGCGTCACGCCACCTGTGCAGCCGAGACCGCCGCCCGCAGCCCCAGCAGATAACTGTCCACCCCGAACCCCGCGATCTGCCCCCGCGCGATCTCGGCGATGACCGAGTGGTGCCGGAACGCCTCGCGGGCGTGGATGTTGGACATGTGGACCTCGATGATCGGGCACTGGAGGATGGCCAGCGCGTCGCGGAGGCCGTAGCTGTAGTGCGTCCACGCGCCCGCGTTGATCAGCACGCCGTCCACGCCCTCGCCATGCGCACGGTGGATGCGCTCGGCCATCTCGCCTTCGAAGTTGGTCTGGAAGCACTCGACCTCGACGCCCAGCTCGGCCCCCAGCGCCAGCAGTTGTTCGTCGATCTGCGCCAGCGTGGTCGTGCCGTACTGCTTCGGGTCGCGCTTGCCGAACATGTTGAGGTTGATGCCGTTGAGGACGAGGAACTTCATGGGGGACTCGGGTGTGCGGGGATCAAGGACAAGGCAACAAAAAAGCCCCGGAGCATTGATTCTCAAGGGCTTCTTGGGGTTTGCGTGGCCTGCCGGGGCCTGATGTGGAGCGGGTGAAGGGAATCGAACCCTCGTATGAAGCTTGGGAAGCTGCCGTTCTACCATTGAACTACACCCGCGCCGTCTGAAACAGCAGGCCGCGATTATGCCAGACGCGCAGCCCATTCGACACAGGCGTCGAGCGCGGGGGTGGCGGCCGCGACATGTTCTGCATGGTTGGCCAGCAGGCACACGCCCAGCATGCGTCCGCTGCGGGTGCGGACATAGCCGGCCAGACCCCGGGTGTCCAGGAGCGTGCCGGTCTTGAGCCACGCCTGACCCTCGGCCACGCCGCCACGCAGGCGCCCCTCCAGCGTGCCGTCCACACCCGCGATCGGCAAGGACTTGAGCAGCAGCTTGCCCTGCGGTCCGCGGGCGGCGCGGGCCAGCAGGTGGACCATGGCCTGCGGTGTGGCCTTCTCCAGCCGGGACAACCCGGAGCCCGTGTCCAGCCCGACCCATTCCTTGCGCACCCCACGGCGGGTCAGCCACTCCCGCACACGCGCCTGGGCAGCGTCGGTCGTCGCGGCGCGGTTCGGGAAGTCCGGTGCGAGGCTGAGCATCAGGTGGCGCGCGATCAGGTTGTCGCTGCGCTTGTTCATGTCGATCAACTGCGCCGACAGTGGCGCCGACACATGCTCGGAGAACGGCGTGGCGGCCACGGCCTGGACATCGGTCGACTGCCACGGCACGGGGGAGGATGGCGAGTGCTCGACCACCCGGCCACGCAGCACTCCGCCCGCCTGCAACCACAGCCCTTCAATGCCACGCAATCCCAGATCGCGCATGCTGACCGGGGCGAACTTGATCTGCTGGGCACCGCAGCGCGCCGACCATTGGCCATTGATCTGCAACTGCGGCTGCGGTGTGCCCTGGACATCCCGGTAGACGGCGTTGGCCACACACGCACCACCGCGCCCCAGCGCATTGATGAGCTGGACATCGTGCAGCGGTGGCGTGACCTGGATGTTGGCACGCCCACCGCTGTCCGACTGCACCGCCACACGCACCACGCCGGCGTCCAGCGCGAGGGCATCCGGGCGGACATGGTGGGGCCGCTCGGGCGTCGGCTCAGGGGTGGAGACCAGATCCTGCGGGCGCAGGCTGAACGCATCGCGGTTGAGGATGATGTCGCCCCAGACCTCGTGCAGCCCCTGCTCGCGCAGCTGCTGGAACCACGCCAGCAGATCCTGCGAGGTCAGGCTGGCGTCGCCACCGCCGCGGATGACCAGATCCCCCAGCAACCGACCGTTGGTGAGCGGGCCGCTGAGGTAGGCCCGCGTGCGCCAGCGGTAGCCTGGGCCGAGCAGGTCGAGCGCAGCCATCGACGTGATGAGCTTGGACGTGGACGCGAGCACGAACGGATGCGTCGCCTGGTAGGACAGCAGGGCCGGTGCGCCGTCCAGCGGCTGCACATGCAGGCCGAATCCCTCCAGGGCCAGCCCAGTCTCCAGCAGGCGCTCGTGCAGGCTGGCCGGCAGCGACTCGACTGGCTCAGGCAGTGCAGGCGGAGCGGCGACCTGCGCGGCTTTGCGCGAACGCGCGTGCAAAGGCGCTACCACCAGGCTGGCCGACGCCGCGGCCGCCAGCGTGAGCCACTGGCGGCGGGAGGCGTGCGGGGTTGATGCAGAATCACTCATGCCTTGAGCCTAGGTGCGCTGTGCCGTAGGGCAAAGGCAAAATAGCCCAGTCCGGCCCCTTCAATCCCGAGACCATTGGTTTCAGGGATTCCAATCTGAAATATTCATACCGGACGCACACGTCGCGGTTCCCCTTGTTCATGACTGTCAACGATCCGACCTCCGTTTCCACTGGCTCGACCGATGCGCCTGTCGCGCACCACCGCGCGATCCGCAGTTTCGTGGTCCGTGCCGGCCGCATGGGCACGGGGCAGATGCGCGCGCTGGAGGAACTCGGTCCTCGCTACGTGCTGCCCTGGTCCGATCAGCGGCTCGACGCCCGGGGCACCTGGGGCCGCGTGGCACCGCTGGTGCTGGAAATCGGCTTCGGCATGGGCGGCGCGACCGCGGAAATCGCTGCCCGGCAGCCGGAGGTCGACTTCCTCGGCGTCGAGGTCCACACGCCCGGCGTCGGTGCCCTGCTCAAGCTGATCGACGAACGCGGCCTGGAGAACCTGCGCATCGTCCAGCACGATGCCGTCGAGGTGCTGGACCAGATGATCGCGCCCGGCTCGCTGGCCGGCATCCACATCTTCTTCCCGGATCCGTGGCACAAGAAGAAGCACAACAAGCGCCGCCTGATCCAGTCCGCCTTCGTGGCACGGCTGGTCACGCGGCTGGCGCCGGGAGGCTACCTGCACTGCGCGACCGACTGGCAGCCCTATGCCGAGCAGATGCTGGCAGTGCTGTCCGCCGAGCCCGCGCTGGAGAACACCGCCGACGGCTACGCGCCCCGCCCCGACTACCGTCCTCTCACCAAGTTCGAGAACCGTGGCCTGAAGCTGGGGCACGGCGTCTGGGATCTGGTGTTCCGGCGCCGCCCCGACGCCACCTGACCGAGCGGGTCGGGCGGAGCCTCTTCACTCGTGCCAGCTGACCAGGCCGGTGTAGGAGGTCACCAGGATCAGCAGGCCGAACGCGATGCGGTACCAGGCAAACGGCACGAAGTTGTGCGTGGCCACGTACTTCAGCAGCCAGCGCACGCAGACCCAGGCCGAGAGAAAGGAAAACACCAGCCCGACGAGGAACATCGGGGCATCGGCCACCGACAGATGTTCGCGTTCCTTGAGCAGGCTGTAGGCACCCGCACCGATCAGCGTGGGAATGCCGAGAAAGAAGCTGAAATCGGTGGCGGTCTGCCGCGACAGACCCATCAGCATGCCGCCGATGATGGTCGACCCCGAGCGGCTGGTGCCGGGCACCATGGCGAAGCACTGCACCAGGCCGACCTTCAAGGCGTCCAGTGCGGTCATGTCGTCGACCGAATGCACCCGCACCGCGCTGGCGGGCCGGCGCTCGGCCCACAGGATGATCAAGCCGCCGACGATGAAGGCCGAGGCCACGATGGTCGGGGTGAACAGATGCGCCTTGACCATCTTGCCGATCAGCAGGCCGAGGACCACCGCCGGGAGGAACCCGATGAGGACATTCAAGGCAAAGCGGCGGGCGTCGCGGCGGCTGCCCAGATGGCGGACCGTGCTCGACAGGCGTTGCCAGTAGACCAGGATGACCGCGAAGATGGCGCCGGTCTGGATCGCGATGTCGAACACCTTGAGCGTCGCCTCGCCCATGTGCGCGTTCATGCCCAGCAGCTGCCCGGCCAGGATCAGGTGCCCGGTGCTCGAGATCGGCAGAAACTCCGTCAACCCTTCGACCACGCCCATCACCGCGGCCTTCAACAACATCACGACATCCACAACCACATCCCTTCGACAACATGCGTTCCAGCCCGGACATGAAAACGCCCCGAACCACGGGGCGCTCATCGGCGACTGGTGTTCCAATCCGTACTGCAAAAGAAGATAGCACAGGCACAGTGGCACTCCGTTCCGGAAGCCTTGGGTCGGTGCCACCCGCACGACATGGTCACACTTACTCTGAAAAAAAAGCCCGTCTCCCCACATGAACAGGGGAAACCTGCGGGGCGCGCGCCCCTGCGCGGCCACGGCGCACGACCCCGTCCGACCTTGGCCGAGGCCCAGGCGCAGCGCGAACAGGAACAGCTGGCGTGGGAGCGCGAGCAGGCCCGGCTGCACGAGCCGCGCCGGCCGCTGAGCGTGCAGAACCCGCGTTTCGCCCAGCAACTGGCCGAGCGTCAGGCACCACGCCGGGACACCGCAGCCCCTCAGCAGCCGCCCACCCCGCGCCGACCAGACCGCCCTGATCGGAATGCGCCCGCCCGCCCGCTCAAGAGCGTCGTCAACCCGCAGGTCGCGCGCCAGATGGGTGTGGCGCGACCGACCGCACCGCCTCCTGTCGCCGCCCTGTCACCGTCCCACGTCGCCAGCGCCGAGGGCGAACGCCTGTCCAAGCGCATGACCGCCCTGGGCCTGGCCTCGCGCCGCGAATCGGACGCCTGGATCGAAGCGGGCTGGGTGCGGGTCAATGGCCGGCTGGCGGTGCTGGGCCAGCGTGTGCGGCCAGACGACAAGATCACCGTCGACCCCGCAGCCCACCGCGAGCAGGCCCAGCGCGTCACCATCTTGCTGAACAAGCCGATCGGCTACGTCAGCGGCCAGGCCGAGGACGGGTACGAGCCTGCAGCCGTGCTGCTGCGCCCGGAAAACCAGTGGAAGGAAGACCAGTCGGGCCTGCGCTGGCACCCGGGCCACCTGCGTGGCCTGGCACCAGCCGGTCGGCTGGACATCGACTCGCTCGGTCTGCTGGTGCTGACCCAGGACGGCCGCGTCGCACGCCAGCTCATCGGAGACGATTCGCACATCGAGAAGGAGTACCTCGTGCGCGTGGAGTACCTGCACGGCCCACGTCTGCCGGACGCCGACCTCGCGCTGCTCAACCACGGCCTCACGCTCGACGACCACGTGCTGCGCCCCTGCAAGGTCAGCTGGCAGAACGAGGACCAGCTGCGCTTCGTGCTGCGCGAGGGCCGCAAGCGCCAGATCCGACGCATGTGCGAGGCGGTGGGACTGAAGGTGCTGGGCCTCAAGCGGGTGCGCATCGGCAGCGTCAACTTGGGACACCTGCCTCCCGGTCAGTGGCGCTATCTGCGGCGCGACGAGTTCTTTGCCTGACCCGCAGGGCCGTCCTTGGATACAAATCCTGGATAAACGGGTAAGAACCGTACCACTTTTCTGCCTCTCCCCTGCATCCCGTCACCGACACTGCTGCGGTGGGTGCCAAGTCGATCACGCGGTCGACGATCACTATCGAACTGCCGGCATCGTTAGCGCAACGGTAATAAAAAGTACCCCTTTTTATCAGTTTTGCTGCTTTTAGGAATAAAAGCTAAAGTACGATTGGGACGTGGGGAAGCCTCATGATCGAACAAACAGCCATAATTTCTTCTTCGCTAGAC
>JAAFKB010000060.1 GCA_013299055.1 Sphaerotilus sp. | reverse complement strand
CGAGGTCTTCTACATGATGACCGAGGCGTACCGGGGCGACCTCGGCGCGGGCGTGCGGGCGGACGATCCGGCGTTCGGGCTGACGTGGCCGCTGCCGGTGACGGCGATGTCCGAGCGCGACCGCGACGGCCCGTTCTTCGACGAAGCGGCCCACCGCCAGCGTTACGGCGCCGGGACCGCAGCCGGGACGCAGGATGCTGCTTGACGCCCTGCTCCCCGACGACGCGGCCAGCGCCGCTGCGGCCGATGCCTGGGCGCTGATCGAGGCGCTCTACCCGCTGTGCCGCAGCCTGACCGGCGACGGCGTGCGCCAGACGCTGGACCGGATCGGCGAGCGCATCCCGCTGGTCCGCACCGAAGTCCCAAGCGGCACGCCTGCCTGCGACTGGGAGATTCCGCGCGAGTGGAACATCCGGGACGCATGGATTGCCGACGCTGCAGGACACCGCGTGGTCGATTTCCGCGCCCACAACCTGCACGTCATGGGCTACTCGGTGCCGGTGCGCCAGACGATGACGCTGGAGGAGCTGCAGCCGCACCTGCACTCGCTGCCCAACCGGCCGGACTGGATTCCCTACCGCACCAGCTACTACCGCGAGCAGTGGGGCTTCTGCCTGCGCCACCGCGACCGCGAGCGGCTCGGCCCCGGCCCCTACGAGGTGGTAATCGACGCCGACCTAGCGCCGGGGCACCTGAGCTACGCCGAGTCGGTGATTCCGGGCCAGGGTGAATCCGACGACGAGGTGCTGGTCTACACGCACACCTGCCACCCCTCGCTGGCGAACGACAACCTGAGCGGCATCGCCGTGGCGGTCGAGCTGGCGCGGGCGCTGCACCAAGCGCCGACGAAACCGCGGCTGACGTGGCGCTTCATCTTCGGCCCCGGCACGATCGGCTCGCTGGCCTGGTTGTCGCGCAATGAAGAACGGCTCGGTCGCGTGCGCGCCGGGCTGGTGCTCGGGCTGCTGGGCGATCCGGGCGTGCTGCACTACAAGCACAGCCGCCGCGGCGACACGCTGACCGACCGCGCCGCGGCCCACGTCCTGCGCGGCACGGATGCCCACGCTCAGGCCAAGCTGCTCGATTTCGAACCCTACGGCTACGACGAGCGCCAGTTCTGCTCCCCCGGCTTCGATCTGCCGATGGGCCGCCTCACCCGCTCGCCCAACAGCACCTACGCCGAGTACCACACCAGCGCCGACGACCTGACCCTGATCCGCCCCGCGCAGCTCGCCTCGGCGCTGCAGACGCTGGCCCGGCTCGCCTCGGTCCTCGACGCCAACCGCACGCCGCTCAACCTCAGCCCCAAGGGCGAGCCGCGGCTGGGCAAGCGCGGCCTGTACGGCAGCGTCGGCGGCGGCGCCCCTGGCGCGTTCGAGCACGCGCTGCTGTGGGTGCTCAACCAGGCGGACGGCACCCGCGACCTGCTCGCCATCGCCGAGCGTGCCCGGCTTCCGTTCGAGCAGGTCGAGCAGGCCGCATCCGCCCTCGAACGCGCCGGTCTGCTGGACACGCTCGACGACACCCCCGAATCCCGAAAGAAAGGCCCTCCCCCATGAAAGTCGTTCTCTTCTGCGGCGGCCTCGGCACACGCCTGCGCGAGCACTCCGACACCATCCCCAAGCCGCTGGTCAACATCGGCGTGCGGCCCATCCTGTGGCACCTGATGCGCTACTACGCCCACTACGGCCACAAGGAATTCATCCTCTGCCTGGGCTACCGGGGCGACCTGATCCGCGAATACTTCCTGAACTACAACGAGTGCCTGTCCAACGACTTCGTGCTCAGCGAAGGCGGGCGCAAGGTCGATCTGGTGCGCAGCGACCTGCAGGACTGGAAGATCACCTTCGTCGACACCGGCCTGCACGCCAACATCGGCCAGCGCCTGCTGCGGGCACGCAAGTACCTGGGCGATGACGAGATGTTCCTGGCCAACTACGCCGACGGCCTGAGCGACCTGCCGCTGGACCAGCACCTCGCCGAGTTCCAGGCCAGCGGCGTGACGGCGAGCTTCGCCACCGTGCCCTCGCCGCAGAGCTTCCACGCGCTGCACGGCGACGACAACGGCATCGTCACCAGCTTCGGCCCGCTCAACGAACGGCCGTACTGGATCAACGCCGGCTTCTTCTGCCTGCGCCGCGAGATCTTCGACGTGCTGGAGGACGGCGACGAGCTGGTGGAGGCGCCCTTCCAGCGGCTCATTGCCCAGCGCCAGCTCGGCACCTTCCGCCACCGCGGCTTCTGGCAGCCAATGGACACCTTCAAGGACAAGATCAGCTACGACCGCATGGCGGGCAAGGACAACTGCCCGTGGATGGTCTGGCAGCCCGAACGCACCGAGCACACCGTGCGGATCGCGCCGGGGCCATCGACATGCTGTCCCTGAACCCCGCTGCCGGGCGCGACCGGCTGCATCTGCTCTGCCTGGGCGCGCACAGCGACGACATCGAGATCGGCTGCGGCGGCGCCGTGCTGCGCTGGCTGGCCGAGGTGCCGGAGGTCCACGTCACCTGGGTGGTGCTGAGCGCACCGGGGGAGCGGGCCATCGAGGCGCGCCGCAGTGCCGAGGCGCTGCTGGCGGGGGCGGCGTCGGTCGAGGTGGTGGTCGGTGATTTCAGCGATGCGCATTTCCCGTCCGAGACGGCGCGGCTGAAGGCGTTCCTGTCGGACATCGCCCGGCGCACCACGCCCGACGTGGTGCTCACCCACCGGCTGGAGGACCGCCACCAGGACCACCGCACGGTGGGCGAACTGACGTGGCAGACCTGGCGCGACCACCTCGTGCTGGAGTACGAGATCCCGAAGTACGAAGGCGACCTCGGCCAGCCCAATGTCTACGTGCCGCTGCCGGCCGAGATCGCGCAGCGCAAGGTGCAGCACCTGATGGCGCACTTCGGCACCCAGCGTTCGAAGGGCTGGTTCGCCGAGGCGACCTTCCGGGGGCTGATGGCGCTGCGGGGCATCGAATGCCGGGCGCCAAGTGGTCAGGCCGAGGCGCTGCATGCGCGCAAGGTCGTGCTGTGACGGTGGAGGCAGCCACCCGGCTGGCGCTGGTCACGGGCGGCTCACGCGGCCTCGGGAATGCGCTGGTCACGCAGTTGCAGGCCGAGGGCTGGCGCGTGGTCGAGCTGTCGCGCTCGGCGCCGACGGCGGACTCGGTGCGGGTCGATCTGGCGCAGCCGGCGGCGGTGGCGCAGGCGCTCGGCGCGGTGCTGGTCGGGATCGAACCGATGTCGGTGGCCGAGTTGCTGGTGATCCACAACGCCGGCATGGTGCAGCCGCTCGGTCCCGCAGCGAACAGGCCGACGTGCGAGGTCATCGACGCGCTGAACGTCAACCTCGTTTCGGGCATCGCCTTCCTGGCCACGGCGATGGCGCATTTCCAGTGCTGCCCGGGCCGCAAGGTGGTGGCGCACATCACCTCGGGCGCCGCTGTGCGCGCCCATGCCGGGCTGTCGCTCTACAGCGCAGCCAAGGCGGGCATGGACCAGTTCCTCCGTGTCGTGGCCGCCGAGCAGGTGCGGCAGTCCCACCCTTTCCGCGCGCTGAGCATCGACCCCGGTGCGCTTGACACCGACATGCAGGCCACGCTGCGCAGCGCCTCGCCGGACGACTACCCCGGCGCGGCAGCCTTCGCCCAGCGCCAGCGCGACGGGGCGCTGGGCCAGGTCGAGGACGTGGCGGCGGCGGTGCGGTGCTTGCTGGCCGATGACACGCTGGCGTCGGGCGAGCGGCACCACGTCCGCAGCGTCCAGACCTGAGCCACCGTCCGCGGGAAATCCCCCACGCCACGGGCGGGCAAAGTCGCCAAGATTCCGCCGACATGCCCACCACCCCACCCCGGCGCATCGACGCCCACCACCACTTCTGGCGCCCGGCCCGCGGCGATTACCACTGGCTGCGCCCGGACGTGCCCGCGCTGGCGCCGATCTGCCGTGACTTCGACCCCGCCGACCTGCAACCGCTGCTCGCCACACACGGCGTGGTGCAGACCGTGCTGGTGCAGGCGGCGGACAGCGAAGCCGAGACCGATTTCCTGCTGTCGCTGGCCGAGGCGCATCCCTTCATCGGTGGTGTGGTCGGCTGGGTGGACCTGAGCCGCACCGACTCGGTGGCGACGCTGGAACGCTGGGCGGCCGAGCATCCCAAGCTGAAGGGCATCCGGCCGATGCTGCAGGACTTGTCCGACGCCGACTGGATCGCCCGCGCCCCGCATCCCGAGGTCATGCGCACGCTCGTTCGCCTCGGGCTGCGATTCGATGCGCTGGTGCAGCCGTGGCATCTGGCACCGCTGCTGCGCTTCCTGCACGACTGGCCGGCGCTGCCAGTGGTGATCGACCACGCCGCCAAGCCGCAGCTTGCGCAGGGCTGGTCGTGCGGTGACTGGGCCGCCGCGTGGCGCAGCGGCATGGCGCAGCTCGCGGCGTTGCCCAGGGTGCAGTGCAAGCTGTCCGGCCTGCTGACGGAAGCCGCTGGTCCGGACCGCGCCGGTGGTGCGTCCAGCGTCGCGTCGCTGCAACCCGTGTGGGACACGCTGCTGGCGCGGTTCGGCCCGCAGCGGCTGCTGTGGGGCAGTGACTGGCCGGTGCTGAACCTCGCCGCCGACTACGCCCGCTGGATCGACGTGAGCGAAGCCCTGGTCGCCCCCCTGTCCGCTGACGAGCAAGACGCCATCCGCTGCGCCAACGCCGCTCGCTTCTACGACCTCTGCCTCTGAATTCGCCATGAACCTCCACCTGCAAGACCGCGCTGTCATCGTCACGGGCGGCGGCGCGGGCATCGGTGCCGCCATCTCGCTGGCGCTGGCCCACGAAGGTGCCATTCCGGTGGTCTTCGGCCGCGACCCACTGACCGATGCCTTCGCCGCAGAGCTGTACGCACTCCAGCCTGCCGCGCAGTTCCACCAGCTCGACCTGCGTGACGAAGACGCCTGCCGCGCCGCTGTCGCGCACACCGTCGAGACACTGGGGAGCCTGCACGGGCTGGTGAACAACGCAGGCGTCAACGACCACATCGGGCTGGAGGCGGGCCGCAGCGCCTTTCTGCAGTCCGTGGAGCGCAACCTGACGCACTGCTACGTGATGGCCCACCTGTGCCTGCCGCACCTGCGCGCGCACGGTCCGTCGGACGGCGGCGTGGCCATCGTCAACATCGGCTCCAAGACCGCGCTGACCGGCCAGGGCGACACGAGCGGCTACGTCGCCAGCAAGGGTGCGCTGCTCGGCCTGACCCGCGAGTGGGCGGCGGCGCTGCGCCACGACGGCATCCGGGTCAACGCGGTGATTCCCGCCGAGGTGATGACACCGATGTACCAGGGCGAGCTGGACCGCCTGCCCGACCCGGCCGCCACCCGTGCGGCCATCGAGCGGCGCATCCCGCTGGGCCAGCGCATGACGACACCCCAGGAGATCGCCGACATGGTGGTGTTCCTGCTGTCGCCACGGTCGAGCCACACCACCGGACAGTGGATCGTGGTCGATGGCGGGTATGCGCACCTGGACCGGGCGCTCTGAACCGCACCGTGCTGCGGGGAGGCCCGCTGCATGGCCGTCTCATGGCGGAAGGATCAAACCAGCCCCAGCTCCACTGGCGCCACACCCTCGAACACCCGCCCGAGCTGCGCGGCCGACAGCCCGTACATCGACTGGAACAGCCCGCCGAACACCCCCCGGTATTCGTTGAGCACCGGCCAGTCGCGTTTCTGGTGCAGCGTGTCCATCCGCACCGCGACCTGCTCGCCCGCCACCCGCCCGCCGCGCACCGAGCCGCCCAGCACCCACCAGGTCGAGCCGTGCCCGTGGTCCGTGCCACGGTTGCCGTTCTCGCGGAAGGTGCGCCCGAACTCGCTGAGCACGACGACCACCGTGTCGCGCCATGCCGCCTCGCCCAGCTCCTGCGCCAGCGCGGCCAGCCCGTTGCCGAGTTCGCCGACGCGGGTGGCGAGCGCGCCGGTGCCCGCGCCCTGCCCGACATGCGTGTCCCAGCCGCCGACATCGACGAAGCCGAGGCGGTGCCGCTCGCGCATCAGGCGGCCGATGCGGCGGGCTTCGCCTTCGAAGCCGCGTGCGGTGATGGCGTTGCGGCTGGCGGCCTCCATGCCCCCCATCAGCTCGCGCTGCGCGGCCTGGCGCACGTCAAACCCGTCGTTGACCGGCCCGGCCAGCGGCGTGCCGGCGTACATCTGGCGGATCAGCGCGGTCTGGCGCGCATCGACACCGCTGCGGCCCACCGACCCCAGCGCCAGATTCGGCACCTTCACCACGCCACGCAGGATCAGCGGCAGGTCACTCGTCAGCGCGATGGCGTCGCGCGCACCCAGCACCTCCGCCAGCCGGTTGAGGAATCCCGAGCGGAAATCCCGCCCCGCCGCCGGATCGTCGGACTGGCCGAGTTCGATGTGGTCCTGCGTCTCGAAGTGGCTGCGGGAGAGGCCGTGCGTGCCGGCGAAGGGGATCGCCGCGAGCTGTCCGCGCTCGTACAGCGGCAGCATCGACTCGGCCCAGGCGGGCGCCAGGCCCCAGTCGGACTGGTCCGGCAGCGCCAGCGCGGCCTCCGGACCACTGCCGGGCCGGGCGATGGCGATGCGCGGGCGGGCGGCGTAGTAGTCGTCGCTGCCAGTCGGCACCAGCACGCTGGCCGCGTCATACGCCCCGCGCAGGAACACCACCAGCAGCCGCGGCACCGACGACGGCGTCGCCCACAGCCCCCCTGCACCTCCCGCCAGCGGCACCGCAGCAGTCCGCTTCAGGAAATCACGTCGCAGCATCGTCGTCATCAGCGGCTCCTCGGTCAGCGCAGCATGAATTCGGGGGAGGACAGCAGCAGCGCGTGGCGGTCCTGCGGCGTGGTGGCCTGGGCGAGCACGCTGCGGGTGCGCTCGCCCAGCGGCCGGACGAGGCGCTCGCCGGGTGCAACGGCCGGACGCCCCGGCGTGGCCGACAGCCGGCTGAACGTGCGCGCCACCTCGAAGCGCGCTGCCATCTGGCCGGAGCCGTTCCAGGCGCTTTCGTCGAGCGGGTAGCCGTCCGGCGTGGCGCGGCCGTAGAGCGGCTGGCCGAGGCGGTTGAGCGCGGTCGTCGCGGGCGCCATGTCCACCAGCGGCGCCTGCGGATCGGCCACCAGGCGCAGCGCCGACAGCACGTAATGCACGGGATCCTTGAACTTGCGACCCAGCGAGGCGGTGAACTCGGGCGCGGCGATGAGCGTCTGCAGCGTCAGGGCGATGTCGCCGTCGGTGGCGAGAAAACGCTGGCTCAGGCGATCGACCAGCGCGGGCGGCGGCACATCGGCCACGAGGAACATGGCCAGCTTGCGGCAGACGTGGCGCGCCGTCGACGAATGGCGGGCGAGCGCGCCGAGCTGCTCCAGGATCTCGTCCCAGCCGCGCCCGCCCTTGAGGGTCAGGCCCAGCACGGTCTTGTCGCCCATGTCATGGCGCCCAGGGTGGAACTCGGTCAGCCCTTCGCGGCGGTAGAGCGGCTGCAGCCGGGGCGCGACCTTGGCCGGCGTGTCGCCGAGGTTCACGCCCAGCCCGGTCAGCACGCGGGCGAGTTCCTGCACGTCGCGCTGCGTGTAGCCGCCGTCCACGCCCAGCGTGTGCAGCTCCAGCAGCTCGCGGGCGTGGTTCTCGTTGAGGCGGCCAGCGGCGTTCTGCTCGTTGTCGAGGTAGCGCAGCATGGCCGCGTGCGTCGCACTGGCCACCAGCAGATCGCGGAAGCGGCCCAAGGCGTGCGGGCGCAGGGTCTGCTCGTAGTCGCCGATCAGCAGGCGCAGGTTGGACTTGGACTGCCCGACGTGGAAGTGGTTGCACCAGAACCAGACCATCTGCTCGCGCAGACCATGCGGTGCGTGCAGCGCCTGCAGCAGCGAGCGGGTCGCCGTCTCGCGGGCCAGCACGAACAGGCGCTGCTGGTAGGGCTGGCGGTCGTCGGCGCGGCGCAGCAGCTCCAGCTCGGCCACCAGCGCGGGCAGCGGCGTGCGGGCGAGGGACAGCGCCTCGATCGCGCCCTGCACGGCGGGAGGCAGCGCGGCATCGGGGCCGGGGTGGAGCAGCGCCTGCACGGCGTCGCGGCGCCCGCGGGTGGTCCAGTCGTCGGCACTGGCGGCACTGGCGCCCCAGGTGAGGCGGTCCAGCAGGGCCAGGTCCATCGGGTCGATCGCCCGCCGTGCCGCAGGGCGAGCCGGCAGCCGGTTGACCGACGCACAACCCGCCAGCCAGAGGGCGCCACCGCCCGCCGTGGTCAAGAAAGCTCTGCGCTGGGGCACCGGGAAACTCCAAAAGAAAAAATGCTGCAATGCAACACGCACATGAAGGACTCTCGACTCAAGGATGGTACGAATTAAGGGTTTACACCTACATTCGATCCATGGGCACTGTCACCAACCACTCCAGCGCGCCGCCCCGTGCCGGCTGGGTTCCGATCCGGCCGCTGGGCGAAGCACACCGCACGCAGATTCTTCAGCACCTGCTGGGCCTCGACGAAGAGGATCGTCATCTGCGCTTCGGCTATGCAGCCAATGATGAGCGCATCCGTGCACATGTCGCATCGCTGGACTTCAGCCACGACGACATGCTGGGCATCTTCAACCGCCGCCTGCAGCTCATCGCCATCGCCCACCTGGCCTACAGCCAGCTCGCCAGCGCCAACCACGGCGTCAGCCGCATGGCCGAATTCGCCGTGTCGGTGGACCGGCGCGCCCGCAGCCGCGGCTATGGCGGACGGCTGTTCGCCTACGCCGTGCGCCATGCGCGCAACCGTGGCGTCGACCGCCTGTTCATCCACGCCTTGAGCGAGAACACCGCCATGCTGCGCATCGCCCGCAAGGCCGGCACCCACATGCAGCGTGACGGCGGCGAGGCCGAGGGCTGGCTGCAGCTCCCGCCCGACAACCTGCTGACCCAGTGCGCCGAGGTCTTCGCCCACCACGCCGCCGACCTGCACCATGTCGCCAAGGGCCAGCTGCGCGGTGTGCAGTACCTCTGGGCCCGCTGGCGCCACGCCCAGCAGCGCCTGCAGCACCGCATGTTCCGACACTCCCGCTGACCTCCGCGCCATGCCGGCCCGCCTCGAATCGGCAATGGCTGGTTTGCGTTTCACTCAGACAAGGTATTCACAAGGCGTTACATAATTGCATAGGATCGCGCCCAAGTCCTGGCCGCTTCTGCCGATCCAGCACAGACCTGTTCACCCTTTTGCCCGGAACGTCCCACATGCCCACCCAAGTCTGGATCCTCGCCCTCGCCGCGGTTGCCGGCATCGTCGGACTGGCGGTGCTGGTGCTGCGCCGCTCCGGCGGGGCCTCCTCGGCCAAGGCGGTCGAGCTGCCCACCGAATGGCCGCTGACACAGCGCCCGATCTTCTCGCCCGAGGAGCGCGCGCTCTACCGCCAGCTGCGCACCGCCCTGCCGCACCACACCATCCTGGCCAAGCTGCCGCTGGTGCGTTTCTGCCAGCCAGAGGACCGTGAGGAGCTGCGCTACTGGTTCAACCTGCTCGGCCCGATCCATGTGAGCTTCGTGGTGTGCGCGGAAAACGGCCGCGTGCTGGCTGCCGTGGACATCGAGCGCCCGAACCGCCCGCCGGCCAAGCGTGTCGCCTCGATCAAGCTGGCGGTGCTGGAAGCCTGCCGCATCCGCTACGTGCGCTGCCGCTCGGACCAGCTGCCCACCGCGTCGGAGCTGCAGCTGCTGGTGCCGGCACAGAGCGACCAGCCGGGCCAGCGTGTACCCGCCCCGGTCTCGGCGCGGACCAGCCCGCAGCCGGAACACCCCGCTGCCACCCGCCCGGCCACCCATCCCAACGACCTGGGCAACTTGCCCGCCTCGGCCGCCTCGGCGCCGACGGGGCAGTGGTACGAATCCGGTTTCTCGCAGGACTCGTTCTTTGCCCCGGAAACCCAGCGCGATCCTTTCGACGACACCCCCACGCGCAGCCCGGCCCCGCCCGCCGCCACCCCGAAGAACTGGGCCGGCCCGTCCACCAGCAAGTTCCAGCCGGGCGACTTCGGCCCGCCGGGGGACACAGGCGGCGACATCATCGGCCGCCGCTGAACCCGTGGGGCTGGTCTAGGATGCGGCATGACCGCTCCCCATGACCTCGACCAGCCCTACGCCGGCCTCACCCCGCACGCGGTGCTCGACGCGCTCGACGCCGCCGGCCTGCGCGGCGACGGCCGCATCCTGCAGCTCAACTCCTACGAAAACCGGGTCTTCCAGGTGCATCTGGAGGAAAGCCCCGATCCGGCGGCGCCGCTGCCTAGCGTGGTGGTGGCCAAGTTCTACCGCGCCGGTCGCTGGAGCGATGCGCAGATCCTCGAAGAACACGCCTTCGCGCAGGCCCTGGCCGATGCCGAGGTGCCCGCCGTGCCGCCCCTGGCGCTGCAGGGGGGCGATCCGCTGACCACGACCACCCTCGCACACTTCGACCCTTGGCGCTACAGCGTCAGCCCGCGCTGCGGTGGCCGCGCCCCCGAACTCGAAGACCCGCAGACACTGGAGTGGATCGGCCGCTTCCTGGCGCGGCTGCACCTCGTCGGCCAGCAGCAGCGGTTCGACCACCGCGTGACGCTGGACGGCAGCGCGGCGGCACGGGCCTCGGTGCAGTGGCTGGTGGACAGCGACCTGCTGCCCATGGGCGCACTGGGCGGCTGGCACAGCGCGTGTCTGCGGGCGCTGGACGCGGTCGACGTGCGTTTCCAGCGCCACGGCCCGCTGGCGCTGCTGCGCATCCACGGCGACTGCCACGCCGGCAACGTGCTGTGGACTGGCCACGGCCCGCACTTCGTCGACCTGGACGACGCGGTCAACGGCCCGGCGGTGCAGGACTTGTGGATGCTGCTCGGCGGCGAGCGCCACGAGATGCAGGCCCAGCTCGGCGCCCTGCTCGACGGCTACGAGACCTTCCGCGAGTTCGACCGCCGCGAGCTGGCGCTGATCGAGCCGCTGCGCACGCTGCGGATCGTCCAGCACAGTGCCTGGATCGCGCGGCGCTGGAACGACCCGGCCTTCCCGATCGCGTTCCCGAACTTCGAGAGCCCGTCGTACTGGGCGCAGCAGACGATGCAGCTCCACGAGCAGGTCGAGGCGATGGCGGAGGCGCCGCTGGTAGCCTGACCCTGCGATGCCCCACTCAGTGGTGCGCGTGCCCCGCCTCGGGCGCAGGCTCGACCGTCAGCAGCGCCGCCGGTGACGCCAGCCCCTTGGTCGAGCTGCCGCCATCGGCCGGCACCTCGCGCCAGTCGAGCCGCCCTGTCGGGCAGTCCTGCCGCACCTTGAACCACATCGGCCCCGTCGCCGCGCCGACCTGCCCGCGCAGGGTGAACTCGTCGTAGTGCGCATCGGCGAGCCAGGCGTCCTCGCTGCGGGCGGTCCAGACCACTTCGGTGGTGTCCTCGGTGACGGTGCGGCCGTGGTGGGTGTAAGGCTGCGCCAGCGGTTCGCGCTTGACGGTCAGCGCCCAGCCCGGCTTGGGCATCGGCTTGGCGCCACGGAAACCAGCCGGGATGCGCACGGTCACGGTGTGGGTCGGCTGGCCGCCCGTGCAGCCGTGGCCCACCATCAAGGTGGCCTTGTAGTAGCTGCCGACGGTGGCGCTCGGTTGGGCCAGCGTGACGTGGGCGGAGGCGGTGAAACTGGCGGTCAGAGTCGCCGCCAGGGCCAATGAAGCAAACAAAACAAACGAACGCATGGAAAATCTCTCTCATCAGATCTGAACAGCACACATCGACCCGAGCACTCGCACAGAGCGATCGGGCAGGAAACCATGTGAAGGGAGTTCAGACCTGAGGAGGGGCGCGGCTGATCGGCAGCCGGAAATCCTGCCGACGCAGGACGGCGGCGGCGAACGCCTCGAACTGCGCGGCCTTGGCCACGAGCGGGGCCGGGTCGATGCCCGCCACCGCCGGCAGTGGCAGAGCGCCACCGGACAGCGGCGCGTCGTCGCAGAAATCGCAGGCCGACAGGTGGTGCAGCAGCGATTCCAGCGTGACCGCCGCGCTGATCGTGCGCAGGTCATTGGCCTGCACGACACGGTCCGCGTCGCCGCTGACGCACCAGTCGCCCGCCACGGCCAGCACCATCTCCCGATGGCGCTGCTGGGCCGCCGGATCTACCGCCCGCAGCGCGTGCGACACCAGCGGCACGAACACGTTCAGCAGGACCAGCAGGGCGCCGATCCAGCCGATGCGTGAGCGCCAGGACGTGGGGAACATCCCCCGATTATCAGCGCAGGATCAGCGCCTGGATGCGCTTGACGTGCGCGGCCGGGTCGTCGAGCTGGCCGCCTTCCGCCAGCAGCGCGTTGTCGAACAGCACCTGCGCGAGGTCGTCGAAGGTGCCCGAGCCGTCCGGCAGTGCGGCGAGCTTCTTCACCAGCGCGTGGTCGGCGTTGACTTCGAGCACCGGCTTGGACGACGGCGCGGCCTGCCCGGCCTGCTTGAGCAGACGCGCGAGGTGCCCGCTCATGTCGCCTTCCTCGGTCACGAGGCAGGCCGGCGAATCGACCAGCCGGGTCGTCACGCGCACGTCCTTGGCCCGCTCGCCCAGCGCGGTCTTCAGGCGGTCCAGCGTCGGCTTGAAGCCCTCGGCGGCGACTTCGGCCTGCTTCTTCTCTTCCTCGTCCTGGAGCGAGCCGAGATCCACAGCGCCCTTGGCGACGCTCTGCAGGTTCTTGCCCTCGAACTCGTAGAGGTGGCTCAGCATCCACTCGTCCACGCGGTCGGTGAACAGCAGCACCTCGATGCCCTTCTTCTTGAAGATTTCCAATTGCGGGCTGTTCTTCGCGGCGGCCAGCGTGTCGGCGGTGATGTAGTAGATCGCCTCCTGGCCTTCCTTCATGCGCGACACGTAGTCGGCCAGCGACACGCCTTCGTCCGCATGGGTCGAGGCAAAGCGCAGCAGCTTGGCCAGGCGCTCCTGGTTGGCGTGGTCCTCGCCGACGCCTTCCTTCAGCACCGCGCCGAACTCCTTGTAGAACGCGGCGTACTTGGCCTTCTCGGCGACTTCCTCGTGGTCGGCCAGCGATTCGAGCATCGACAGCACGCGCTTGGTCGAGCCTTCGCGGATCGCCTTCACGTCGCGGCTCTCCTGCAGCAGCTCGCGGCTCACGTTCAGCGGCAGGTCGGCCGAGTCGATCACGCCCTTGACGAAGCGCAGGTAGGTCGGCATCAGCGCCTCGGCGTCGTCCATGATGAAGACGCGCTTCACGTAGAGCTTCACGCCGCCACGCTTGTCGCGGTTCCACAGGTCCATCGGCGCCTTGGCGGGGATGTACAGGAGCTGCGTGTACTCGGTGCGGCCTTCGACGCGGTTGTGCGTGTAGGCCAGCGGGGCGGTGGTGTCGTAGGTGAGCTGCTCGTAGAACGCCTTGTACTCGGCGTCGGTGATGTCCGACTTCGAGCGCGCCCACAGCGCCGCCGCCTTGTTGACCGGCTCCCACTCGTCCGAGACGACGTTCTCGCTCTTCTCGGCGTCCCACGCTTCCTTGCGCATCAGCACCGGCAGCGAGATGTGGTCGCTGTACTTGCTGATGATGGATTTCAGCTTCCAGGTGGACAGGAACTCGTCCTCGCCTTCGCGCAGGTGCAGGATGACGTCGGTGCCGCGCGACTCGCGGGTGATGGTCTCGACCTCGAAGTCGCCCGTGCCTTCGCTGCTCCAGCGCACGCCTTCGGTGATGGCCACGCCAGCGCGGCGCGATTCCACCGTGATGCGGTCGGCGACGATGTAGCCCGAGTAGAAGCCCACGCCGAACTGGCCGATCAGGTTGGCGTCCTTGGCCTGCTCGCCTTCGAGCTTGCCCATGAATTCGCGGGTGCCGCTCTTGGCGATGGTGCCGAGGTGCTCGATGGCTTCCTGGGCGGACAGGCCGATGCCGTTGTCGCTGATGACGATGCGGCGGGCGGCCTTGTCGAAGCTGACGCGGACTTCCAGGTTCGGCTGGTCCTCGAACAGCGCGGTGTTGTTCAGGGCCTCGAAGCGCAGCTTGTCGCAGGCGTCCGACGCATTGGAGACGAGTTCGCGCAGGAAGATTTCCTTGTTCGAATACATCGAATGCGTGACGAGGTGCAGCAGCTGCTTCACTTCGGCCTGGAATGACAGGGTTTGCTTGTCCATGGTCGGTCGGTTCTCTCGGGGATGCGGGGGAGATGTCAGGGACGGAGGTGCCCGGATGCGCAGCAGGATGGGGCCGGACACGGCGTTTTCAAGGACGTGATTTTTCTGGCTGATTTGAAATAAATTGATACGAAAGCGGTCTTCCGCTTGCATGTCGCTGTCTGAGGGCAAGATGCCTGCGTTACAAGCGGACCCTTGGAACTGTGCTGCCCCTGGCGAGACCAGCGGGCCGGGCCGACGTGATTTACAGCACGGGCTGGATCACCGATCATCCGCAATCCGTTTTTCCATTTCGCCGATCCGACCAACTCCGTGGCAGCAGACACCCTCACCGATGGACCCCAGAGCACCCTGTCCGGGGTCGCGCGCGTGCTGGTGCATGCCGGCAAGATCACCTCGCGGGTCGCCGAAGACCTGGCACGCACTGCCCGCGAGCAGCGCCGCAGCTTCGTCTCGGCCGCCGTGGCCGCGCAGGCACTGAGTCCTGCCGATCTGGCGCACTCGCTGTCCACGGCGCTGGCCATTCCGCTGCTCGACCTGGATGTGGTCGATGTCGCCCGACTGCCGCAGAACCTGGTGGACATGCGCACGCTGTCGCAGTACCAGGTGCTGGTGCTGGGCAAGCGCGGCAACCGGCTGTTCATCGGCGGCGCGGACCCGACCGACCAGGAAGCTGTCGACCGCATCAAGTTCGCCACGCAGCTGACCCCCGAGTGGATCGTCGTCGAGTACGACAAGCTGGCCCGCATCGTCGACGCCAAGACCACCTCGGCCAACGACGCGCTGGATTCCATCGTCTCCGGCGAGTTCGACTTCGATGTCGAGGAACAGGATCCCAACGCCAAGCCTGAAGAGGAAGTCACCGCCGAGGTCGAGGATGCTCCGGTCGTGCGCTTCCTGCAGAAGATGCTGATCGACGCCATCAACATGCGTGCGTCCGACCTGCACTTCGAGCCCTACGAGAACACCTACCGCGTGCGTTTCCGCATCGACGGCGAGCTGCGCGAGATCACGCAGCCGCCGATCGCGATCAAGGACAAGCTGGCCTCGCGCATCAAGGTCATCAGCCGGCTGGACATCGCCGAGAAGCGCGTGCCGCAGGACGGCCGCATGAAGCTCAAGTTCGGCAACAAGGCGATCGACTTCCGGATCAGCACGCTGCCGACGCTGTTCGGCGAGAAGATCGTGATCCGGATCCTGGACCCGTCCTCGGCCAAGCTGGGCGTGGATGCGCTGGGCTACGAGCGTGACGAGAAGGAACGCCTGCTGGCGGCGATCCGGCGTCCCTACGGGATGATCCTGGTGACGGGTCCGACCGGCTCCGGGAAAACGGTGTCGCTCTACACCTGCCTGAACATCCTGAACCAGCCCGGCATCAACATCTCGACCGTGGAAGATCCGGCCGAAATCAACCTGCCCGGCGTCAACCAGGTCAACGTCAACGACAAGGCGGGGATGAACTTCGCCACCGCGCTGAAGGCCTTCCTGCGCCAGGATCCGGACGTGATCATGGTCGGCGAGATCCGCGACCTCGACACCGCCGACATCGCCATGAAGGCCGCCCAGACCGGTCACCTGGTGCTGTCCACGCTGCACACCAACGACGCGCCGACCACGCTGACCCGGCTGCTCAACATGGGCGTGCCGCCGTTCAACATCGCCGCCAGCGTGATCCTGATCACCGCACAGCGGCTGGCGCGGCGGCTGTGCGAGAACTGCAAGGCCCCCGCCGACTTTCCACGCGAGGCGCTGTTGCGCGCAGGCTACAAGGGTGAGGATCTGGACGGCTCGTGGAAGCCGTACAAGGCGGTGGGCTGTTCGGCCTGCAACAACGGCTACCGGGGGCGCGTGGGCCTGTACCAGGTCATGCCGATCACCGAGGCGATCCAGCGTGTCATCCTGGCCCAGGGCAACGCACTCGACATCGCCACCCAGGCGCAGCGCGACGGCGTGCGTGACCTGCGGACCTCTGGTCTGCTCAAGGTTCGCATGGGGGTGACGACACTGGAAGAAGTGATCTCGGTCACCAACCAGTGATCCAGACCCCGGACCAGACCCCATGAACGATCGAACCCGCCGATGAGCGGCGCACGGAGACGCAATGGCCACAGCGGCGGCATCCACATCAGCATCGAAGAAAGTCAAGGACTTCGTCTTTGAATGGGAGGGGCGTGACCGCAACGGCAAGCCCGTGCGCGGCGAGCTGCGCGCCGGCGGCGAGGCCATGGTCAGCGCCAGCCTGCGCCGCCAGGGCATCCTCGTCAACAAGGTCAGGAAGCGCCGCATGTCCGGCGGCAAGGCGATCAAGGGCAAGGACATCGCCATCTTCACGCGCCAGCTCTCGACCATGCTGAAGTCCGGCGTGCCCCTGCTGCAAGCCTTCGACATCGTGGCCCGCGGCAGCCCGAACCCGCGCCTGACCCGGATGCTCAACGACATCCGCGGCGACGTGGAGACCGGCACCAGCCTGTCCGCCGCCCTGCGCCGGCACCCGCTGCATTTCGACGCTCTCTACTGCAACCTCGTCGAAGCCGGGGAAGCCGCCGGTATTCTGGAGATGCTGCTCGACCGCCTGGCCACGTACCAGGAAAAGACGATGGCGCTGAAGCAGAAGATCAAGTCGGCGCTGATCTACCCGGTGGCGGTGCTGGTCGTGGCCTTCGTTGTCGTGGCGGTCATCATGATTTTCGTGATCCCGTCGTTCAAGGAGATCTTCACTTCCTTCGGCGCCGACCTGCCCACGCCGACCCTGATCGTGATCGCGATGTCGGAGGTCTTCGTCGACTACTGGTGGCTGATCTTCGGCAGCATCATCGGGGCGGTCTACTTCTTCATCGAGAGCTGGCGCCGCTCGCCCAAGATGCAGGTCGCCATGGACCGCCTGCTGCTCAAGCTGCCGGTGTTCGGTGATCTGGTCCACAAGGCGACGGTGGCGCGCTGGTGCCGCACGCTGGCGACGATGTTCGCGGCCGGCGTGCCGCTGGTGGAGGCACTGGACTCGGTCGGCGGTGCGTCAGGCAACGCGGTGTTCGCGCTGGCGACCGAGCAGATCCAGCGTGACGTGGCCACGGGCGCGGCGCTGACCTCGTCGATGCAGTCGGCCGGGATCTTCCCGAGCATGGTGCTGCAGATGAGCGCCATCGGCGAGGAGTCCGGCTCGCTCGACCAGATGCTCGGCAAGGTCGCCGACTTCTACGAGCAGGAGGTCGACGAGGCGGTCAAGGGCCTGTCGACGCTGATGGAGCCGATCATCATCGTGATCCTGGGCACCATCATCGGCGGCATCGTGGTCGCCATGTACCTGCCGATCTTCAAGCTGGGCCAGGTGGTCTGAGCACATGGGCATCGGCATGGGAGTCGCGCTCGATCCGGCGGTGGTGGCCTGGCTGCTGTCGCCGCTCGCCCTCGGGCTGTTCGGGCTGTGCATCGGCAGTTTCCTGAACGTGGTGGTCCACCGGCTGCCGGTCATGATGGAGCGGCAGTGGCGTGCCGAAAGCGCCGAGCTGCTCGGCGTCGAAGCCGAGCCGCTCTCCGGCGACGACGGCACGCCGCTGAGCCTGTCGCGCCCGCGCTCGCGCTGTCCGCACTGCGGGCATGTGCTGCGCTGGCACGAGAACATCCCGCTCGTCGGCTGGCTTCGGCTGGGTGGGCGCTGCTCGGCCTGCCGGGCACCGATCGGGCTGCGCTACCCGCTGGTCGAGGCGGGCTGCGGGCTGCTGTTCGCGGCGATCGGCTGGCGCTTCGGGGCACAGCCGACGGCGCTCCTGTGGTGTGCCTTCGCGGCGATGCTGCTGGCCATGTCGCTGATCGACTGGGACACGACGCTGCTGCCCGACTCGATGACGCAACCGCTGGCGTGGGCCGGGCTGGTCGCCGCGGCGATGGGCTGGATTCCACTGACACTGCCGCAGTCGCTGTGGGGCGCGGTCGCGGGGTATCTCAGCCTGTGGAGCATCTTCTGGCTGTTCAAGCTCGCCACCGGCAAGGACGGCATGGGCGCGGGCGATTTCAAGCTGCTCGCCGCGCTGGGGGCATGGCTGGGGCCGTCGATGCTGCTGCCGATCGTGCTGGGGGCATCGCTGCTCGGCGCGGTGGTGGGCATCGGGATGAAGCTCAGCGCCAACCTGCGCGAGGGACGCTATGTGCCGTTCGGGCCGTTCCTGGCGGGCGGGGGCATGGTCGTGCTGCTGGCGGGCAGCGAACGGGTGGTGCAGTGGATGGGCTGGGCGTGACCCCTGTGCGCAGGCCTGTGCGGCGTGTTGGCCTGACCGGCGGCATCGGCAGCGGCAAGAGCACCGTCTGCCGCATGCTGCGCGACCTCGGCGCCTGGACTGTCGACACCGACGCCATCGCCCACCGCCTCACGTCCCCTGGCGGACGTGCCATCCCGGCCATCGCCGCGCAGTTCGGCCCCGAGGTCATCGCCGACAACGGTGCCATGGACCGCGCCCGGATGCGCGAGCGGGTCTTCGCCGATCCCGCGCAACGCCGCGCCCTCGAAGCCATCCTGCACCCGATGATCGGCGAGGACACCCGCGCCGAGGCCGCTGCCGCACCTGCCGGTGCGATCGTGGTGTTCGACGTGCCGCTGCTGGTCGAGTCCGGCCGCTGGCGCGCGCAGGTGGACCGCATCGTCGTCGTGGACTGCCACGTCGAGACCCAGATCGCCCGTGTCATGCAGCGCAATGGCTGGACGGCCGACGCCGTGCGGCGCATCATCGACCAGCAGGCCAGCCGGGCACAGCGGCTGGCGGTGGCCGATGACGTGATCCGCAACGACGGGCTGGAACTGGCAGAACTGGCCACCGAAGTTCACAGGATCTGGTCCGGCTGGCTGTGAAACAATGGCCGCGACCGGGCCGCGCCAGCGTCCGGACCACGGGAGCGCAGGGTCTTGATCTACTACGAATACCCCTTCACCGAAGGCCTCCGCACGATGCTGCGGCTGGAGCGTCTGTTCACGCGGCTGGCGCAACTCGTGCCCAAGGACAGCGCCACCGACCACCACTACGCGCTGGCCACGCTGTTCGAGATCATGGACGTGACCTCGCGCACCGATTTCCGTGCCGATCTGCTGCAGGAACTTGCCCGCCAGCACACGCTGTTCGAAGGCTACCGGGGCATCCCGTCGATCTCGGAAGGCGCGCTCAACCTTGCCATCGACCGCATCAGCAGCGCCCACCGCCGCCTGCAGGCGACACCCGCCAAACCCGAGCAGTCACTGGCCTCGAACGAGTGGCTGATGGGCGTGCGCAGCCGCATGCACATCCCTGGCGGCACCTGCGAGTTCGACTTGCCCGCCTACTTTGCATGGCAGCAGGAGCCATCCAACCGCCGACGGCATGACCTGCTGCGCTGGGTCGGCGTGCTCGATCCGCTGGCGGAGGCGCTGGAGGTGAACCTGGGGTTGCTGCGCGAGGCGGGGGTGACGCAGAGGGTGCCGTTCCGCAGCGGGCTGTTCCAGCAGAACCTGACGGGCAGCCGCCCGCTGCTGCTGGCGCGGCTGCAGGTGGATCCAGCGTCACACCTGATCCCCGAGATCAGCGGCAACCGCGTGCTGCTGGCGATCCGCCTGACCCGCGCCGACCACGAGGGCAAGCTGCGCCCGATGACCGACAGCGTCCAGCTCCCGCTGACGCTGTGCGCCTGAACGGCACCACCGCATGAACCCCACCGACACCCCAGCCGGCACCAGTCGCCCCGCGCCGCAAGTGACCTGCCCTTCTTGTCGCGAGATGACGCTGTTTGCGCCGAGCAACCCGTGGCGCCCGTTCTGCAGCGAGCGTTGCCGCCAGCGGGATTTCGGGGCGTGGGCGAGCGAGTCCTTCCGCGTGGCCGCCGTCGAGCCGCCGGACGACCAGGGCAACCCGTAAGTTCAGACCTCGCGGTGCGTCGGCCCGGTGTGGCCACGCTCTTCGGCGAACCACTGCAACACGGGAATCGTGCCCGGCAGCACCGGCACCACCTCCACCGGCAGCGTCTGCCACGCCATCTGCTGCGCCTCGCGCATCTCGAACTGGCCGGTCCACGCATGGACCTTGCAGAAATGCAGCCGCACCCGCGCGTGCGGGTAGTCCATGACGAGCTGCTGCCAGGGCTGCACGGCGTCCGGCCCGGTGCCGAGGGTGATGCCGAGTTCTTCCTGCAGCTCGCGGCGCAAGGCGTCTTCCACCGATTCACCCACTTCGAGCTTGCCGCCGGGGAACTCCCAGTAGCCGGCGTAGACCTTGCCTTGCGGACGCGAGGTCAGCAGGAAGCGGCCCTCCTGCCCCGCTGCGTCGCGCTCGATCAGGACACCGACAGCGACCTCCACGGGCGTGCGCTCAGACATGGTCGAGGCCGTCCGGCACGTCGTCGCTGATCGCCGCGCTGGCGGTGGCGGGGATCGCGGCGTGGCTGCCCGCGTAGTCACGGGCGAACTGGTAGGCCACCCGACCAGAGCGCGAACCCCGCTCCAGCGCCCACAGCAAGGCCGGCTGTCGGGCCGCCTCGATCGCCGGCTCGTCCACACCGAAATGCCGCAGCCACTGCGCGACGATGGCCAGGTACTCGCGCTGGCTGAACGGATAGAAGCTCACCCACAGGCCGAACCGCTCGGACAGCGACACCTTCTCCTCCACCGCTTCGCCGGGGTGCATGTCGCCGTCGTCGGTGTAGGTGGCGCCGAGGTTGTCCTTCATCTGCTCGGGCAGCAGGTGGCGGCGGTTGCTGGTGGCGTAGATCAGCACGTTGTCCGAGGTCTGGGCGATGGTGCCGTCGAGGATGGATTTGAGCGCCTTGTAGCCGGACTCGCCCTCGTCGAAGCTCAGGTCGTCGCAGTAGACGATGAAGCGCTCCGACCGCTCGGCGATCAGGTCCACCAGGTCCGGCAGGTCGGTGAGGTCGGCCTTGTCCACCTCGATCAGGCGCAGGCCCTGGTCGGCGAAGGTGTTCAGGCAGGCCTTGATGAGCGAGCTTTTGCCCGTGCCGCGCGCGCCGGTGAGCAGCACGTTGTTGGCGGGACGGCCGGCGACGAACTGCGCGGTGTTGCGCAGCAGGCGCTCCTTCTGCGTGTCCACTTCCTTCAGATCGGCGAGTTTCAGCGGCGCGATGTGGCGCACCGGCTCCAGCACGCCGCCCTGCCCGCGCTTGCGGTAGCGGAAGGCGATGGACGCACTCCAGTCGGGGGCTGTCAGCGGATGGGGCAGGACGGCTTCGAGGCGCGCCAGCAGCGCCTCGGCCCGGGTGATCAGGCTGGTGAAATCGCTCATGGGGACGCCTTGGAACTCAATGGATCATCATCTGCAGCGAGGCATCGAGGTGCTCGACCGGGCTGCGCTTGAAGTCGGAACGGGTGAAGCGTTGCAGCCGGCCGAGGCAGTAGCTGGTCAGCATCGACGCCTGTGCAGCGGCTTCGGCGGTCGGCGCGAGCGAGCCGCGTGCATCGGCCGCCAGGCGCAGGCTCTGGCGCAACTGCGACTCGATGCGGTCGAAGAACTGGTTCATGCGCACCTGCAGCCGCTCGTGTTCGAGCACCAGCGCATCGCCCACCATCACCCGCGCCATGCCCGGGTTCTTCTCGGCGAACTGCAGCAGCACCGCGACGCTGTGCGCTGCCTGCACCCGCGGGTCCGGCTCGCGCTCGACGATCTGGTTGACGAGGGAGAAGACGCTGGACTCGATGAACTCGATCAGGCCCTCGAACATCTGCGCCTTGCTCGCGAAGTGCCGGTACAGCGCCGCCTCGCTCACGTCCAGGCGACTGGCCAGCGCGGCGGTGGTGATGCGATCGCCGCCGGGCTGCTCCAGCATCTGCGCCAGCGCGTGCAGGATCTGGACGCGGCGCTCGCCCGGCTTGGGCCGCTTGCGCACGGGCGCCGCAGCGGGCGCGGGCGGTGCGGCAGGGGACGGGCTGGCGGAGTCGGGGGCGTCGGACATCGGATCGAGCACGGCGGATCTGGGCGTCAGGGGTGGATCGGCAGGCAGCCAGAGGGTCAGCGCCAGCGGGCCAGCGCCTGGAGGCTGCGGATTCTGGCACACACGTATCCCGGCCGATGCGCGCGCGTCTGCCCGATCCAGCGCCGCATCCACACCGTGCCCATGCCGACCCGCCGCGCCGCTTTCTGGTGTTCGAGCGTGTCCTCG
>JAAFKB010000006.1 GCA_013299055.1 Sphaerotilus sp. | reverse complement strand
ATTGGTCCCGCCGACAGGAATCGAACCTGTATCTGGCGCTTAGGAGGCGCCCGTTCTATCCATTGAACTACGGCGAGGCCGGTGCTGGGGGACGCACCGAAGAGCCGGAGATTGTAGCCTGCTCGCCCCACTTCCACGTCCAGATCAGGTCCAGCGCGTTCTCGGCGCCGGATTGGGCGCGCAGCGTGAACCGTTGTGCAGCGCGGTAGATGAGCTGCCAGGTGCCGCTGGCGGCGTTCAGGCTGCGCTCGTAGCCGACGTACCAGCGCCGGCTGATCTGCTTGCCGAGCGTGACCACCGTGTCCCGCGTGTCGCCTTCGCCGTCCTGGCGCACCGAGAGCTGGTCCAGCCCGATGCGCTCGACGAGGCCGGGGCTGTCGCTTTCCCCGGCGATCAGGGCGTAGGCAGCGCGCTGCAGCAGGGCCAGGTCGGTGCGGCCCAGACCGTCGGAAGGCCGCCCGAGGAGGAGCCAGGACAGCCGGTCGGTGTCGGTCATGCTCGGCTCGCTGAACAGGCGGATGCGCGGGTTCTGCGCCGTTCCGGTGACAGTGGCGCCCACACGCACGTCCTCCAGGTCCGGGCGGATGGCCTCGATGTCCAGCCGCGGGTTGTCCGGCACGCCGCTGAAGGCGATGACCGAGCGTTCGATGCGCAGCTTCTGCCCATAGGCGGCGTAGGTGCCGTCGACGGCACGGATGTTGCCGTGCAGGGCCAGCCGGTTGGCGGGGCTGGTCAGGCGCAGCTCGCCCGCCAGGCGTGTGTTGAGGCCGCGCCCGCGCAGCACGAAGGCATCGCCCAGGTCGACACGCAGGTCGAGCACGGTGTTGCGGCGGCTGGTCGACGTGGGGTCGCGGGGGCGGGTGTCACCACGGCCACGGTCCACGGTGACATCGTCGGCCAGCCCCGGGGCATCGCCTTGCGTGAAGTCGATGCGACCCTCGTCGGCGCGCAGGCGGCCCTTGAGCTGGGTGCTCTGGGCGTCGAGCACCAGATCGGCTTCGCCGCTGACGACGACCTTGCGGTCCACCCGCTGCAGCGCAGCGAAACGGTCGGCGCTGACCTTGACGCTCAGGCGAGGTGCCGCGCCCAGGCTGGCCTGGCCCTGGGCGGTGAGCGTGCCGGCGCCCGCCCGCACGCGGAAGGTGTCGATGCGGGCGGTGTCGCCGGCCAGCAGCACCTTCAGCTGCGCGTCGCTCCAGTCCACGCCCTGCAGCGTGTTGCGCACGGCGATCTGCTGCCCGGTCAGCTCGCCGCTGAAGGCTGGCGCGCCGAAGCTGCCGCTGACGCGGGCGGCGGTGGCGAGCTGTCCGGACAGGCGCCAGCCCGCCGGCAGCCAGCGGCCCCAGTGGCCGAGCTGGGCGATCTGCAGGTCGATCTGGCCCGTCACGGGGGCGGTGGCCGCGGGCCAGACGGCGTGGCGGTCGGTGCGCACGGTCTGCTGGCCCTGCAGGGTGCCGAGGTTGCCGCCCGAGAGGGTCTGCGTGAGGTGCCAGACGCCCTCGGCAGCGTTCAGGCGCAGCCGCAAGTCCGCCAGACCCAGCCGGCGCGGGCCGGTGTTGAGGTCGGGGTCTTCGACGCTGAGGTCGCCGCTGTCGCGCTGCAGGGTGATGTCGGCGGTGAACTGCGCGGGGGTGGACAGCAGCTCGATGCGCCCGCCCAGCGTGAGGTCGCCGCCCCAGCCGAACTCGGGCTGCGCCCGCGCCAGCAGCGGCGCCACCCGCAGCGGCACCAGCCGGGCGCGCAGGCCGATGCGGGGGTCGTTCGGGCCACTGTGCCAGTGGGCGTTGTCGAGCAGGAGCTGCGCGTCGAGCAGCGTCACCTTGCTGGCGCCGATCTGCACGTCCACCCCGCTCGGGCTGTGGGTGATCTGCAGCGGGGCGTTGTCGAGCTGCGCAAGCGGTGGCGTGGGCGGCAGCGGCGTGGTGTCCCGCGCATCCCGCAGTTCCCGCAGCGCCAGCTGGGTGACGCGACCACTCCAGCGCAGGCTGCTGTCGCGGGGCTCCAGCAGTGCGGCCAGCGTGTCGGGCAGGCCGCCGTCCAGCGTCAGCGCCGCCTGCACCCGGCGGGCGGGGCTGTCGGCGCGGCCGGGCAGGTCGAGCTGGGCACGCCCCTGGAGCTGGTGCTGCTGGGCCGTGCCCTGGGTGCGCAGCTGGAGAGTGTTCAGGCGCTGACCGCCCGCGCGCAGGCTGGCCAGATCGCCGCTCAGGGTGACGGGGTCGTTGGCCAGGGTGCCCAGCTTCCACTGCAGATCCAGCCCTTGCAATTCCGCCTGCGGCAGCCGCAGCTGGCTGCTGTGCGCTTGACCGCTGCTGCGCACGCGGGGCCAGCGGCCAGTGATCTCCAGCTCGCCCTGGGTGTCGCCAGCCAGCTGTGCAGGCGCGCCGGCCAGTTTCAGCCACGCCTGCAGCCGCTCCGGGGCAGTGCTTTTCCATTGCAGCGCCCAGCGGTCGTCAATGCCGGCGGGGGTGAGGTCGCCGTGCAGGTGCAGCTCGGTGGCGTCGGCGCTGCCGCTGGGGGCGCCGGCGCTGGCCTTGAGGTCGAGGCTCCAGCGGGCCGGGGCTGCGGGGGTCGCCGTGGCCGTGGTGGCTGCGTGGGTCTGCAGCTTGAGCTGTCCGGCCAGCGGCACCCCGGCGATCAGGCTCGGGTCGATGCGCAGATCGGCATGCCCCGTCACCTCGGTCAGCGCGGCCAGGCCAGCCGACAGGCGTACCGGCACGCGCAGGTCGCTGTCGAGCTGGCCGTCGAGCCGGTGGGTGCCTCGCGGGCCGAGAGGGCTGGCCTCGCCCGGCCACCACACGCTGGGGTCGAAGGCGGCAAGCTGGCTGCGCAGCCGGACTTGCCAGTGCGTGTCGCTGCGCTCGGCGTGGCCGCTGGCGTCGAGCCGGGCAGCGCCGCTGCGGGCCTGCAGCTGCTCCAGGTCGATGCGCTGTGGCGTGGCCTGCGCCTGCAGCAGCAGCCGGACTTCCGGCAGGCCAGCGCCGACGAGCTGCCCGCGCAGGTCGGTGTGGACGGTGGCGCGGCGGCTGGCTTCGACCTGCTCGCCCAGCGACTGGCGGTAGGTGAGGGTGAGCGGGCCGCTGACCTGCACGGCGGGGGCCCGGGGATCCAGCCGTGCGGGATGCAAGTCCTGCCAGGTGCTGCTGAGGGCGGCATCGAGGCGGCGCTGTGCCCCGGTGCCGCTGACCGACCAGCGGCCACTGCCGAGCATGGTGCCGGCCGTGGCCGTGCCGTCGTGCAGGTCCACGCGCAGCGCATCGAGCGTGCCGGTGTCCGGGCTGCGCAGGTCGCCGCTGGCGGTGAGTTGCAGCGCCTGGACGGGCAGCAGGCGCTGGGCCCAGGGGCCGGGGCGCAGGTTCTGCAGAGCGAGCCGGACCTGCAGCCGAGGGGCGGCGGTGCCGCTGCGGGTGCGGGGGTCGAGCACGGCGTCGACCTGGCCGGACAGCGCCGTGGCAGGCAGTCCGCTGGCGAAGGGGGCCAGGTCCAGTGCCTGCAGCCGGGCCTGCAGGTGGCTGAGCGGCTGGCGCTGGGCGGGACGGACCTCGGCCTGCACGTCCAGCGACTGGCCGCGCGCCACCAGCCGGCTGTCGATGGCGATCTGCTGCAGCGGCCCGTGGGCGCGCAGGTCCATGCGCCAGTCCTGGGCCAGCGACGGGACCGAGGGCGTCGGACGGCCAGCGGTGCTGGGGGTGAGCACCAGCCGCGCCTCCAGCGGCATGGGTGCGCTGGCCCCGAGGCTGGCCAGGCCGTGCAGGGCGAGCCGGTCCCAGCGCAGTTGCAGGGCGTCGAGCCGGTGGATGCCGCCGCGCCCGGCCTGCAGGCTCAGCGCGGCGGACAGCGCCTGCACGGGGCGGTCGCGCAGCGCGTCGGTGCTCAGCCGGTCGATGACCACCGCGCCGATCTGCACACCGATGGGCAGATGCAGCGCGGTTGGCAGCACAGGTGGGTCGTCGCTGGGGGCGCTGCCCTGCAGGTCGAGGTGCCCGATCGACAGGCGCGCCAGGACCAGGACAGGTGCCTTGCCCTCCGGCCAGCGCAGCTGCAGGCCGCGCCAGCGGAGCTGGTCGAGCTGCAGCACCTGGCCGGGCTGGCGTTGCCAGCGGAGCTGGTCGGCGTCGAAATCTCCCAGCAGACAGCCGCGCACGCCCTGCGTCTGCAAGCCCGGCACCCAGCCCAGCACCCAGCGGCTGCCTACCTCGGACGCCAGCGCCACATAGACCCCACCCAGCACGGTGAGCAGCACCATGGCCAGGCCGGCGAACACCACGAGCAGCGACCCCGCCCAGCGGCGCGGCGAGGGCGGGGGGGTGGTGGCGACGGGCGGTATGGAGGGGGTGTCCATGCGCGGTGCGGGCCTCAGAAGGTGATGCCCACGCTGAAGTGCAGCCGCACCTGGCGGACCCGCTGCCCGTAGGCCAGGTCCAGCCGCAGTGCGCCGACGGGGCTGCGCCAGCGCAGGCCGACGCCGTAGCCCAGCGCAGGCTGCAGCGCCTTCCAGTCCGCTCCGGTGTCGCCCGCATCGGCGAACACCGCGCCCCACAGCGCCGGCATCGTCCGCACGATCGGCCGTGCCAGCTCCACGCTGCCCACCGCCACGACGCGCCCGCCGACCGCCGTGCCGGCGGCGTTGACCGGGCCGAGGCTCTGGTAGGCGTAGCCGCGCACCGAGTCGTCGCCGCCGGTGCGGAACAGCAGCGTGTAGGGCACGGCCACATCGCCGGGCGCCACCACCTGCCCGAGCTGCAGGCGGCTGGTGGCGTACCAGCTCTGGCCCAGCGTGGCGTAGTGGGTGAGGCGTCCGTGCAGCCGGCCGAAGACGCCGCCGCGCTGGGCCGTGGCGTAGGAGCGGCCCAGCGCGGTGTCCAGCGACAGGCTCAGGCCCTGGGTGGGCAGCAGCGGGTGGTCGAGCTGGCGCCAGATCCACTGGTAGTTGCCGCTCACCGCGGAGGTGTCGTCCACGGTCAGGCCGGTGTCCTGGCTGCGGGCGCGCGAGCGTTGCCACTCGACGTAGTACAGCCGCTCCAGCCGCTGGTCGTCCTTGCTGCGGCCGAGCCGGGCGCGCTGCTGGGTGACGGTCAGGCCGCTCGCCTCGGTCTGGCCGAACGAGGCGGACACCAGGTCGCGGTAGGGGCCGGGCAGGGGATGCGAGGTCAGGTCGATCGACGCTTGCTGGTCGGTGCGGCCGAGCTGCAGCTTGCTCCTGGCCTGCCACGGCCAGCCGAAGAAGCGTTGGTGCAGGTGTTCGAGCGTGATGCGCGGGCCGGTGTTGTCGGACACGCCCAGCCCGAGCGTGGCCTGCTGCAGCGACCGCTCGCGCACCTGCACCACCACCGGCATGGCGCCCGCCCGGGCCGGGTCGGGTTCCATGTCGAGGGTGACGTTGTCGAACAGGGCGGACTTGACCAGCCGGTCCTGGTAGTCGAGCAGGGCCTGCTCGCGCAGCGGCTCGCCCGTGGTGAAGGTCTGCAGCGCCCGCACCGTGTCGGCGTCGACGTGGTCCAGCCCGGTGATCTGCACGGTACCGAAGCGGTAGAGCGGCCCGCTGTCGGCGACCAGGAACAGCGCGGCGCCGTCGTCCACGGCACGCACCTGCGCCACGCTGCCGCTCCAGGTGGCCGTGGCGTAGCCCTCGGCGCGCAGCAGGGCCAGCACGGCACCTTTGGCGCTGCTCCAGCGGTCCTGCGTGAACTCCTCGCCGATGGGCATGGACCAGCGGGTGCGCAGGCGTGCCACGAGCGCGGCGGCCTCGGCGTCACCCTGCTCGGCCGCCACCGACAGCGGCCCCTCGAACTCCAGTCGCGCCCGTGTCACCCGCGCCACCGGCCCCGGATCGACCCGCAGCGTCAAGGCGATGACCTGGCCGTCGTCCCGGGCGAGGGTGCTGACCCGTGCGTTGAAATGGCCCTCGGTTTCCAGCAGGGTGCGGGCCTGGGCGGGTGCGGCCTGGCGCAGCCGCATCAGCTCGCTGCGGGGCACACGTGCCGTGTCGGGCGAGGCGAGGTAGCGCGAGAGGTCCAGGTAGCGCGCCAGCAGCGCCTTGTGCGGTGGCGGGGCGTCGATGTCGAGCGTCCAGGTGACTTCGCGGGCATCGGCCTCGTCATCCTGGGACGGTGTGGCGGCGCTGGGGAGGTCGGTCGGGGGCGCCTGTGCCTCTGCTGCCACCGGCACCGTCGGCAGCAGGCAGGCCAGCAGCCAGGCCACCGCTTGCAGGGACACCCTCCTCACTTGGACAGCAGCCGCATCGCCTGCTCCAATCCAGCCAGCGACAGCGGGTACATGCGCTGGGACATGAGCTGCTGGACCATGGCGATGCTCTGGCGGTACTCCCACACCCCCGGCGGCTCCGGGTTGATCCAGGCGAACTTCGGGAAGGCGTGGGTCAGGCGCTGCAGCCATTCGGCGCCAGCCTCCTCGTTGTGGTACTCGACGCTGCCGCCGCGCTGCACGATCTCGTAGGGGCTCATCGTCGCGTCGCCGACGAAGATCAGCTTCCAGTCCTTGTTGTACTTGCGCAGGATGTCCCAGGTCGGGAACTTCTCGGCGTGGCGGCGGCGGTTGTTCTTCCACACGAAGTCGTAGACGCAGTTGTGGAAGTAGTAGAACTCCAGGTGCTTGAACTCGGTCTTGGCGGCGCTGAAGAGTTCTTCCACGCGGTGGATGTGCTCGTCCATCGTGCCGCCCACGTCCATCAGCAGCAGCACCTTGACCTTGTTGTGGCGCTCCGGGACCAGCTTGATGTCGAGCAGGCCGGCATTGGCCGCGGTGCAGTGGATGGTGTCGTCCAGGTCCAGCTCTTCCGCGGCGCCTTCGCGGGCGAAGCGGCGCAGACGGCGCAGCGCGACCTTGATGTTGCGCGTGCCCAGTTCCAGGTTGTCGTCGTAGTCACGGTAGGCGCGCTGCTCCCAGACCTTCACCGCGCTCTTGTTCTTGCTGGCACCACCGATGCGGATGCCCTGCGGGTTGTGGCCGCCGTGACCGAAGGGGCTGGTGCCGCCGGTGCCGATCCATTTCGAGCCGCCGGCATGGCGTTCCTTCTGCTCCTCGAAACGTTTTTTCAGCGTCTCCATCAGCTCGTCCCAGCCCATCTTCTCGATCCTGGCCCGCTCCTCGGCGCTGAGTTCCACCTCCAGCGTCTTGCGCAGCCAGTCCAGCGGCACCTCCTGCGTGAAGTCGGTCAGCATCTCCACGCCCTTGAAATACGCCGCGAAGGCGCGGTCGAACTTGTCGAACTGCGCCTCGTCCTTCACCAGCGCCGTGCGGGCGAGGTAGTAGAACTTGTCCACCGAGGGGCCACCGTCGCCGTCGATCACGCCCGCACGCAGCGCCTGCAGCAACGTCAGGAACTCGGGCACCGAGACCGGCAGCTTGGCGGCGCGCAGGGTGTAGAAGAAGTCGATCAGCATGGTGGGAGTCTCCGGACGCAGGGCCGCCATGGCGGGACCGCCAGTCTAGGCCACCCTGTGCGATTCGGGCTCGGCCCGGGCTGAATAGCGCGTGCTTGGGCTTGTTCATCGGGTGCTGCCAGCGGGGAGATCTGCTTACATTCAGCATCACTTCCGCCCACCAAGGCCCTGATCGCCCGATGCTGCTGCCTCCTCCCTTACCGCTGAAGATGTCTGCTGCGCCCGCCGTCCTGCGTGGCTTCACGTTGGTCGAGCTGATGGTCGTGGTGGCGGTGCTGGGCATCCTGGCGCAGTTCGCGATTCCCGGCTTGACGGCCTTCTCCGCCCGCAACCGGCTGGCGGCGCTGTCGTCGGATCTGGTGTCCTCGCTGGCGCTGGCCCGCACCGAAGCCGCCCGCGCGGGACTGCCAGTGCTGGTGGTGCCGGCCGAAGGCGGTGTCACCGGCAATGAATACGCCAAGGGCTGGAGCCTGTACCTGGACCGCAACAGCAATGGCACCGTCGAGAGCGGCGACACCGTGATCCGCCGCTACGCGGCGCTGCCCAGCACGCTGAAGCTGAAGGGCGCGCCGCTCCAGTTCTCCGCGATCGGCTACCTCACGCCGGCGGCGACCGTGACCTTCGTGCTCTGCCCCAGCACCGGGCTGCCCGATGGCGTGGAAATCTCGGTGCCTCCGAGCGGTCTGGCGGACGTGGGGAGGATCACCTCATGCGCGTGAAACCCGTTCGTGTCGTCCGGGGCTTCGCGCTCATCGAGGTGCTGGTCTCGGTCGTGATCCTGGCGATCGCGGCGCTGGGCTACGCGGCGCTGCAGCTGCGCGGGTTGTCCACCAATGCGAGCGCGATGTGGCGCAGCAAGGCCACGGTGTTCGCCTACGAGGCCGCCGACCGCGTGCGCGCCAACGCCCCCGGCGTCGCGGCCGGGCTCTACAACAACCTCGTCACGCCGGCGAACCCGGCCGCCTGCACGCTGACCAATGTCTGCACGACTGCCCAGATGGCCGCTCGCGACTTCGCGGAATGGCGCACGGCCCTGGCGCGGCCAGAGAACCTGCCGGGTGGCTCTGGCGTGATCTGCCTGGACAGCGACGCCAACGACGGCACCGCCACCGCGCCCGCCTGCGATGGCACCGGCACCCAGATCGCGATCAAGGTGTTCTGGAGCGAGCGGGGCAAGCCGGCCCGCTTCGTCAACGTGGTGCGGCCATGACGACACGCCGGGTGCATGGGGTCTCGCTGGTCGAGCTGCTGGTGGCGCTGGCGCTGGGGCTGTTCCTCGTGGGCGTCATGGGCATGATCTTCCTGGGCAGCAAGAGCACCTTCCAGGCCCAGAACCACGTCGCGCGGCTGCAGGAAAGCGCGCGCTTTGCCATCGACACGGTGGCGGCCGATCTGCGCATGTCGGGCTTCCGTGGCTGTCGCGGCGTGGGCACCGGCACACCGATCGCCAACCTGCTGAACACGCCGACCGGGTTTCTCCACAACTTCTCGGCCGGCCTCTGGGCCTCGCGCTACAACGGCGCGGTCTGGACGCCGGCGCTGGATGCGTCGATCTCCAGCCCGGCACTGAATCCGGCCCCGGCCCCCAGCCGCCTGGGTGATGTGCTGACCGTGCGCCGCACCGTCGGCCCCGGCTGGGCGCTCACCGCCGAGATGGCCAGCCCCACCGCCGCGCTCAGCGTCACGCCCACGGGCCGCATCACGGCGCACGACCTGCTGCTGGTGTCGGACTGCGTCGGAGCGGCCGTGTTCCAGGCGACCAACAACCGCCCCGGACTGGATGGTTCGATCGAGCACAGCGCCAGTGTCACCGCCACCCCCGGCGTCAGCGACAACAGCCTGGGCCGGGCCTTCCTGCAGGACGCGGTGGTCCACCGGCTCGCCACCATCACCTACTACCTGGCGCCCAGCGCACGCACCGGCAAGACGGGCCAGTCGGCGCTGTGGTCCTACACCACGCCGGCCTATGACGGCACATCCGGCCGGCCGCAGGAGCTGGTGACGGGGGTCGAACGCTTCCAGGTCACGCTGGGGCTGGACAGCAATGGCGACGGCGCCGCCGATGCCTACGTGGCGCCCCAGGATGTCGCCGACTGGACCCAGGTCATGGCCGTCCGCACCGAGCTGCTCATGGCCAGCACGGAAGACAACATCACCAGCAGCCACCAGCCCTACACCTTCGCCGGCACCGCCACCACGCCCGCCGACCGGCGCCTGCGCACGGTGGTGTCGACGGTGGTGCAGGTCCGCAATGCGCTGCGCTGAACGGACCGCCATGCCGATGACACACCACCGGGACGCCGGCTTCTCGCTCATCACCATCCTCATGATGATGGTGGTGCTGGTGTCGCTGGCGCTGGCCGGCATGAACTCCAGCCTGGTGCAGGAGCGCATGGCCGGCAACGCCCGCGACCGCAACATCGCCCTGCAGGCCGCCGAGGCCGCGCTGCGCGACGCCGAGGCGGACATCGAGGCCAACCTCACCGTGGCGTCGGCGTTCGTGGCCACCTGCACGGGGGGGCTGTGCCTGCCGCCGTCGATGACCTCGGCCAGCCCCACCTCGGAGCCGCTGTGGAAGTCGATCGACTGGGGGGCGTCGGCCGGCAAGAGCCGCACCTATGGGAGTGCCACGGGCGCCACCGGGCTGCCTGACGTGGCGGCACCCCCGCGCTACATCGTCGAGCTGCTGCCCGTGCTGCCCCCTGTGTCGGGCCAGTCCGCCAGCCTCGGCAACAGCGACGCGGACGCCGCGCAGGCGTTTCGCATCAGCGTGCGGGCCACTGGCCTGCGTGCCTCCACTGTCGTGGTCCTGCAGTCCACCTACATCAAGCGATGAACGACCTCCGCATTCCCTCTCGGCCTTCGGGTGTTCGCTGTGGCGTGGCGTTGGCATCGGCCGTGTGGCTGACGATGTTGCCCGGACCCGCCGCCGCCCAGACGATCAACTTCGCGCAGACGCCGCTGTACCTGGCGTCCTCCGTCAAGCCCAATCTGCTGGTGCTCTACGACAACTCGCCGTCGATGGAGTTCCTGCTCACCACCGGCCTCGGCACCACCAGCCTGGCCGATCCCAACACCCGCGGCAACGTCGCCCGCGAGGTGCTGCGCCAGAACATCACGGCCTACCAGAACACGTTCCGCTGGGGCCTGGCGACCTTCGCCGTGAATGCGCCGATCGTGCTCCAGTCGTCGGCGTCGCAGGGTCTGCCGACGCACTACTACAGCAACAAGGCGAACGGCGCCGGCACGATCCTGCAGGCCGTGCAGGACAACTCGACCCTCCACTACCAGCGGCTCATGACACTGATGGCCCCCGAGACCGCCTCGCTGGCCTCGACCGAGCTGAAGAACGCCTCGGTCGGCACACCGCTGCCGGGGGCGATCCGCACGGCCGCGCAGTACTACGCCAACACGCTGACCGGGCACCTCTCCCCGATCACCGACAAGACCTGCCAGCGCAACTTCGTGGTGCTGGCCACCGATGGCGACCCGACCATCCGGGCCGACGGCGGCGTCTACAGCACCGCCGACACCCGCAACAAGCAAGAAGACGGCATCTGGATCTTCGGGCAGGCATCACGCGACGTGTTCGACCAGATCACGGCCCTGCGCAGCACCACCGTGACCAACAACCCCGCCATCAACGGCACCTACGACGTGCAGACCTACGTCATCGGCCTGGGGGATGTCGCCACGACACCGACTTCTGTCGCGGCGATGCACCGCATGGCGCAGCTCGGGGGCACCGGCCAGGCCAGCCTGGCTGCAGACCGTGCGGCCGTGAACACGGCGTTCTCCCGCATCGTCAACGACATCGCCGCGCGCACCAGCGCCGGCAGCGCGGTGGCGATGAACTCCGGCGCCTGGAACACGGGCTCGGAGGTCTACCAGAGCCGGTTCAACTCGGGCGACTGGTCCGGGCAGTTGCTGGCCTACCGGCTGGACAGCTCCGGCGCGCCGCAGACGACGCCGCGCTGGGACGCCTCCGTGCAGCTCAACACCCAGCACTGGAACACGGGCCGCAGGATCTTCACGTACAAGGCGTCGGCGGCGCTTGGTGCACGGGGCGTGCCGTTGCGCTGGCCGGCCAATGCGGCCGCACCGGGCGCGACCGAGCCGGACGCCAGCCTGGTGGCCGCCTTGAGCCGCAACAGCGCCGGGGTGGTCGATGCCTACGGGGCGCAGCGCCTGGCCTATCTGCGCGGCGACACCTCGCGGGAGGCGCGCCACTGCACCACCTGCGGCGCGTCAACGTTCCGCAACCGCCCGGTCACGGTGCTGGGCGACATCATCAACTCCGCCCCTGCCTACGTGAAGGGCGGCGACCAGTACGTGCGCGATGCCACCGAGGCCGCCGCCTACACCACCTACCGCGCCGCTCGGGCGGCCATGACGCCGCTGGTGGCGGTGGGCGCCAACGACGGGATGCTGCACGTCTTCGATTCGACCACCGGCAACGAGGTCTTCGCCTACGTGCCCTCGATGGTCGCTGGCCAGCTCGCGGCGCTGACCGAGTCCACCTACAGCCACACGTACAGCGTGGACGGCTCGCCCGTGGCGCGGGATGTCTACTACGGCGGTGCCTGGCACACCGTCCTGGTCAGCGGCCTGGGGGCGGGGGCCAAGGGCCTGTTCGCGCTGGACATGACCGACCCGAGCAAGTTCACCGAGGCCCAGGCCGCCAGCGTGGTCCGCTGGGAGATCGGCAGCAGCGACGCCGACATGGGCCACCAGCTCCAGCAGCCGCTGATCGCACGCATGAAGAACGGCCGCTGGATGGCCATCGTCGGCAACGGCTACAACAGCAGCAACGGCCGCGCGGTGCTGATGCTGGTGGACATCGAGACCGGGGCGGTCACGCGGCTGGACACCCTGGCGGGCAGCAGCACCAGCGTCAACGGGCTGTCCGGCGTGGTGGCGGTCAGCAGCGCCAACAACGGCGTGGCCGACACCGTCTACGCGGGCGACCTGGCCGGCAACATCTGGAAGTTCGACCTGTCCTCCACCAACGCGGCCGAGTGGAAAGTCGCCTATGGCAGCACCACCCAGCCCGCACCGCTCTTCACCACGGCGACCGGCCAGACGGTCTCGGCCCGGCTGGACGTGACGGCGCATCCCGGCGGGGGCTACCTGGTCAGCTTCGGCACCGGCCGCTACCTCGCCACCGGCGACAACGCGGCCGGCGCCAGCCAGGCCCTCTATGGCATCTGGGACAAGGGCGCCAGTGTCACCGCCAGCCAGCTCACCACCCAGGCGGTCCTGGGCACCACGGTCGGCCCGGACGGACGCACCTACCGCTTCACGACCCACGCCGTCGGATCCTCCACCCCGACCTACACGGGCGACAACACCATCGCCCGCACCGATTTCCTGTCCACCCGGCGGGGCTGGGTGCTGAACCTGCCGACCTCGGGCGAGCGGATCGTCACGCAGACGGCGGTGCGCGCGGGCAAGGTGGTCGTCTCCACCATGGTGCCCAGCACGGTGGCCTGCACCTACGGCGGCGACGGCTGGGTGATGGAGGTCGATGCCATCACCGGCAACCGCCCCGCCGCCGCCGCCATCGACACCAACGCCGACGGCAACGTCGACTCCGGCGATCTGCTCACCCACCAGTCGGAGAAGGCGTACGTGTCGGGCGTACGGGCCGGGGCCATCCCGTCTGCGCCGCGCTTCATCCGGGCGAAGAACCGGGCGCTGGACGACAAGCTGATCAACCTCTCGAACGGCACGCTCCTGAAGATCCGGGAGGCCGGCGCTGCACAGGGCTCTGGCCGTTCGGGCTGGGAGCAACTCCAATGAGCACGCGCGAGCCCTTGCCACCCCTGTCCGCGCAGCGTCGCGTCCGCGGTTTCACGCTGATGGAGCTGATGATCGCCGTGGCGGTCGTCGGCATCCTGGCCAGCGTGGCCGTGCCGTCCTACCGCGAGCACATCGCCGCGTCGCGCCGCACGGATGCCAAGGCTGCCCTCCTGGCCGTCGCCCAGCTGATGGAGCGCACCTACACCGAACGCGGCACCTACGCCGGCGTCACCCTCGGCAACCGCTCGACGGACATCTACCCGGCCACGTCACCGCAGGGCTACTACACGCTGTCGATCGCCAGCCAGGACGCCGAGGGTTTCAGCCTGCTGGCCACCCGCGCCGGCGCACAGGTGGGTGACAAGTGCGGCAACTACACCTACAACCAGGTGGGCGAGCAGAACGTGGCCTCGGCGACTTACCCCGCCGCCAAGTGCTGGTGAGGTGGCGTGTCCAGCCGGCTGCGCAGGTGCCTGTCCACGGTGGGCCACTCCGGCGCGGTGATGCTGTAGACGCAGGTGTCGCGCAGGCTGCCGTCGGCGGTGCGCTGGTGGTGGCGCAGGATGCCGTCGAGCTGCGCGCCGAGCCGCTCGATGGCGCGGCGGCTCTGCTGGTTGAAGCGGTGGGTGCGGAACTCGACCGCGATGCAGTCCAGCGTCTCGAACGCATGCCGCAGCAGCAGCCACTTCGCCTCGGTGTTCACCGCCGTGCGCTGCACCCGCCGGGCCAGCCAGGTCGAGCCGATCTCCACGCGCCGGAAGCGCGCGTCGATGTGCAGGTACGTTGTCATGCCGACCGGCACGCCGTCGGCCTCCAGCACCGCGAACGGCTGCATCGATCCGGCCGCCTGCAGCCCGAGCCGGCGCTCGATCTCCGCTGACATGCCCTCCGCCGTCGGCACCACGGTGTACCAGGTACCGGACAGATCTCCTTCGCGCACGGCCTCGGCCAACCCAGGGGCGTGGTCGGGGCGCAGCGGCTCCAGCCGGACATGCCGCCCCTGCAGCGTCACCGGCTCGGGCCATTGGGCGGCACGGCTCACCGCTTGCGGCCCTTGGCCGTGGCGGCGGGGCGTGCAGAGGTGCTGGCGCTCGGCTCGACCGGGGCGCGGCGCAGCAGCTTGCGCGCCAGCGTCTTGCCCAGCCCGGCGCCCAGGCCGACCAGCAAGATGCCTCCGATCGAGGCACCGCCCCAGCTTTCCTCGCCAAGGAAATCCAGTCCGAAGGCACGGGCGAGCAGGCCGCCGGCCATGGCCCCTGCCACAAAGCCCAGTGCATCCACCAGACCCTCGCCGAGGGCGTTCTTCAGTTCGATGTCCATCGTTGTCTCCTTTGGAATGTCGGGATCGCGGGGGTGTTCAGCGGTTGCGGCTCTGCATGAACACCAGTTTCTCGAACAGCGTCAGATCCTGTTCGTTCTTCAGCAGCGCGCCCACCAGTGGCGGGATCGCCACCTTCTGGTCGCTGCTGTGCAAGGCTTCGGCCGAGATGTCCTCCGCCACCAGCAGCTTGAGCCAGTCCAGCAGCTCCGAGGTGGACGGCTTCTTCTTCAGCCCCGGCAGGTTGCGCACGTCGTAGAAGTTCTTCATCGCCGCGGCGAGCAGTTCCTTCTTCAGCCCGGGGAAATGCACCTCGACGATCTGGCGCATCGTCTGCGCTTCGGGGAACTTGATGTAGTGGAAGAAGCAGCGGCGCAGGAAAGCGTCGGGCAGTTCCTTCTCGTTGTTCGAGGTGATGAAGACCAACGGTCGGTGCTTCGCCCGGACCAGCTCGCGCGTCTCGTAGACGTAGAACTCCATCCGGTCGATCTCGCGCAGCAGGTCGTTGGGGAACTCGATGTCCGCCTTGTCGATCTCGTCGATCAGCAGCGCCACGGGCTGGTCCGCCGTGAACGCCTGCCACAGCGTGCCCTGGACGATGTAGTTGCGGATGTCGCGCACCTTCGCCGCACTTTCCGCATCGTTGAGCTGGCTGTCGCGCAGGCGGCTCACCGCGTCGTACTCGTACAGGCCCTGCTGTGCCTTGGTGGTGCTCTTGATGTGCCACTGCAGCAGCGGCATGCCGAGCGCGGCGGCGACTTCCTCGGCCAGCATGGTCTTGCCGGTGCCGGGTTCGCCCTTGACGAGCAGGGGGCGCTGCAGCGTGATGGCGGCGTTGACCGCGAGCATCAGGTCCTGGGTGGCGACGTACTGGGAGGAGCCGGTGAAGTGCATGCGAATCTCGGAGGGCGTGTCAGGCGGTGCGGGCCAGTATATCGGCGCAGGTGGTGCAGGCGCACGGCGGGGTCGTGGACAATCCGGGTCGTGTCTTCAGGGGAAAACAAGACGATGGACGTGTCTCAGCTTCAGCTGCACCTGTGTGTGCGCCATGCTGCCGAAGCCGCCCGCGCGGTCCGTGCGGGCGCAGGCGGGGTCGAGGTGATGTCGGCCGCACCCGAGGTGGTGCGCGCGGTGGTGTCGCGGTTGCGGCTGCTGCGCGACGGGGTGGTGGTCGGATCGGGCATCGGACCGCTGGCGGCACCGACCGTCTCGGCCGTGCGGCTGCGCGTGCTGCGCATGGCCGATTGCGGGGTGGACCGGGTGCGCGTGCCGGTGCCGGCACGGCCGTCCTCGGTGCTGCTGCTGGCGCAGCTCGGCCAGCTGGCCCGCGAGGGCGTGCCCGTGACACCGGTGCTGCGCGTGCCGCTGGTGCAGGGCGATGGTGCTGCCTGGGCGCAGCGGCTGAGTCTGGCGTCGCAGCAGGGCTTCGCCAGCGTGCTGCTCGACGCCCGTGGCACCGACGCCCAAGGCGCTGACCTCTGGCAGCAGCGCGTCGCGCCCGTGCGGCTGCTGGCGGCGTTCGAGGGCTTGCGGCGCAAGGGCGTGCAGGTCGGGCTGCTGGCCGCGCCGCGCAGGACGGACCTGCCGCAGCTGCTGCGCTGGGGCGTGGACGAGGTGGTGGTCGACTGCGGACGCGACGATCCGCGCGAAGGTCGGGTGGTCGACCCCTACCAGTTCGACCAGTGGGTCGAGTCGCTGCAAGGCTTTCGCCGCGCCGCTGCGGCATGATGCCGGGATGCCTGTTCCGTCTGTCCTGCCTGTGCCTGTGCCGGTCCGTGTCTGCCTGAGCCTGGTGGCGCTGCTCTCCAGTGCCTGCGCTGCAGCCGCTCCCGCCGATCTGCCGACCGAACGTGCTGTGCCTGGCGGGGTCGTGACCGTCTCGCTCGGCCCGTCCAGCACGCCACCCGTGGTGCGCCACGCGGGTGTGCCGGTGCTGGTGGTGGGCGACGCGATCGAGTGGACCGCCGTGCTGGGCCTGCCGCTGGCGGCGCGGCCGGGGACCGATGCGCTCACCGTGCAGCGCGAGGGCGGCCCCGCCGAGTCGCGCAGCTTCACCATCGCCCCGATGCGCTACGCCGAGCAGCGCCTGAAGGTCGCTCCCAAGCACGTCGAACTCACCGCCGAGCACCTGGCCCGCCACGAACGCGAGCGGGCACACCAGGCCCAGGTCATCGCCACCGTCAGCGCGCCGCCCCCGGCCACGCTGCGCCTGCGCCAGCCGGTGTCCGGACCGCGCTCCAGCTCCTTCGGGCTGCGGCGCGTCTTCAACGGCCAGTCCCGCAACCCGCACAGCGGCATGGACATCGCCGCACCCGTCGGCACCCCGGTGGTGGCCCCGGCGGCGGCGCGGGTGGTGGATGTCGGCGACTACTTCTTCAACGGCGGCACCGTCTGGCTCGACCACGGCGGCGGCCTGCTGACGATGTACTGCCACCTCTCGACCGTGCATGTGCGGGTCGGCGACACCGTGCAGACCGGCCAGCGCATCGCCGACGTCGGTGCCACCGGCCGCGTCACCGGACCGCACCTGCACTGGTCGGTCAGCCTGAACCGGGCGATGGTCGACCCGGCCCTGTTCCTCGCTCCCTGAACGCCATGCCTTCGTCTACCGCGTCGTCCACCCGGCTCGTCTACTCCACCGACGCGGGTCGCGTCTGTCCCGACTGTCGCCAGCCGGTGCTGCAATGTGCCTGCAAGCAGCGCGCTGAGGTTTCGCTGTCGGCCGACGGCATCGTGCGCGTGTCCCGCGAAACCAAGGGCCGCGCCGGCAAGGGCGTCACGCTGGTCAAGGGCCTCGGGCTGGAAGGGGACGCGCTGACCACCCTGGCCAAGGCGCTCAAGGCGACCTGCGGCACCGGTGGCACGGTCAAGGACGGCGTGGTCGAGGTGCAGGGCGACCACTGCGACAAGGTGCTGGCCTACCTGCTGGCCAAGGGGTGGAAGGCCAAGCGGGCCGGCGGCTGATCCACGGCGAACGGGCTGTGGCGTCAATCCAGCGGTGCCATCCCGTGCCGCCGCCGCGCCCGCGCACAGGCATCGTCCCCGCGCCCCAGCGGCGCCAGCATCCCGAATTCCCGGCACGGCCCCGGTCGCCATTCGTAGATGCCACAGCCCGCTTTGACGCCGACCGTGCCGACCAGCGCGGCGCAGCGCGGCTGGGCGTGGTCGGTGCCGCGCATGCGGGCGGTGCCGTCGGTGACCTCGACGGTCAGGCCATCGGGCACGCCGCCGCCGCAGGACTGCAGCTCGTGGCTGGAAAAATCGACCCGGAAGCTCGCGCAGCAGGCGCCGCAGGTCAGGCAGGGGTTGGCGGTGGTGTCGGTCATCGTGGCCGGGACGATAGCGCAGCCCGCCGGGCGGACCCCACGGTCACTGCTGCGTCACCTGCACCTGCCGGCGGCGCTCGATGTAGCCGGGCTGCACGGCGCGGGTGTTGTCCGGACAGGCGCTGGCGCTGTTGCAGGCCACGGCGTCGAGCGTGTAGAGGCGCTGGACCTGCACCGTGCCGGTGGCGTCCTCGCCTTCGTTGAAGGTGCGCGAGGAGCAGCGCACGGTCACGCGCATGCCGGTGTCCGCTGTCAGGTCCAGCGTCTGGCTGGCGCCGCTGCAGGTGGACCAGCCGCCCTTGAGCGCCTGGTGGAGGCCCCATTCGGTCCCCGCCCGCGCCGCCGCCCAGGCCCGCGCGCCGAGGATGTCCTGCGCCGAGCCCATCTGGGTGGATTGCCCCAGCCGCACGATGGCCGCCGCCAGACTCGCCAGCACCACCAGCACGACGATCGCCGCGATGGCGCCAAAGCCACGGGATGGGCGACAAAGCGGAACGTTCATGGCACGTTCGAGACGTGGGCACCGACGACCAGCGACACGCTCTCATGGCGCCGGGTCAGGTCGAGCTGGAGGTGCACGAAGCCGTTCTGCTGCGTGGCGCCCTGGTTGGGGTCGTAGGTGATGGTGCAGCGGCGCAGGCCAGTGAGCACCGTCTGGCCGCTGGCCACCGACGGGCAGGCGCTCGGGTAGCTGGCGTTGAAGCCGTAGCCGGACAGGCGCACGAGGGTACCGCGGGCGGTGCCGTTGGCGTCGAGCGAGCCGTCGGCGCCGCTGCAGACGTAGAACACCGCCTGCTGGCTGGCGCTGACGAGGCTGAAGCGGCCGCCGTCGTAGCCGAGCGGGAACTGGGTCGGCGTGAGGGCGAGGCGGTGCTGGCCGAAGGTGGCGCTGGGGGTGCTGAGGCCCGTCAGCGCGGCGCGGTTGGCCCCACTGTAGACCTCGTTGGGCGACTGGTTGCCGATGACCAGCCAGTCGCCGACGGCGGGCAGGGTGGAGAGTGGGGTGAGCACGTCGAGCGTGCTGGTCAGGGCGCTGGTGTCGAGCGGTGCGGAGCAGGTCGCCGAGGGCGTGCAGCCAGGGCCGCTGTCGTTGGCGGTGTCCGGGGCCATGCGCAGCCGGCCGCCTGCCAGCGTGGGCACCAGCTCGATGCACTGGCTGTTCGGGCTGCGCAGCGAGTTCGGGACCGCCAGCCGCACCTCGCCCACCAGCCGCCGCAGCGCCGCATCCGCCTGGGCGGAGAGGTCGGCGCGGTTGCGCGTGGCCACGTAGCTGTCGAAGGCCGGCCGGAAGAACACGGTCAGCGACGCCGCCATCACGCCGCCGATGACGATCACCAGCACCAGCTCCAGCAGCGTGAAGCCGCGTGTGCCGTGGTGGTGCTCAGGTCGACGCATAGTCGACGCGCCAGCCGGTGAGGGTGATCCGCTCGTTGCCGCGGCGCACGGTCACGTCGACGCGCCGCGCCGCCGAGATGCCGCCCAGGGTCGTGGCCGTCACCGAGATGTGCACCGAGTAGCCGGCGAGGGCGGCAATGGGCGTGCCGTCGAGGGTGCAGACCTGGCCGGTGGTGGCGTAGCCGTGGTAGTCGAGCAGATCGTTCCAGGTGTTGCGGGCGCAGCCGGCGGGTGCGGCGTTGGCGGCGGCGGCATAGGGCTTGAGCTGGATCTCTTCGAGCAGCGCCTCGGCCACCGCCAGCAGCTGCTTGTGGACCACCGGGTCGGACGCACCACGGGTCACGGTCGAGTAGGCCAGCACCACCCCCGCCAGCCCGACCCCCAGGATCAGGATGGCGATGACCAGCTCGATCAGGGTCATGCCGCCCATGCTGCGGCGCTTACTCGACATGGCCAGTCTCCCCGAGCAGGGTGATGGGGGTCTGGCCGGTGATGCCAATCTGCCAGGTGCTGCTGCTGGTGCCGGCGGCGTCGGTGGTGGCGCGGCCGCTGGGCTGGAAGTAGAGCGGGCCGGCGGGGTGGAGCGCGGTGGCGGTGCCGCTGCCGGTGGCGTAGGGGGTCTGGCCGTCGGGGCCGACGAGGGGGTGGGTGCAGGCGGTGGCGGGGTTGGCGGCGGCGATCTGCAGGCGCACGCCCGACGTGCCGATGCCCACGCACACCAGCCGCCGGTGCGCCACGGCGGTCTGGCGGGCGTTGCGCAGGGCGGCGACCAGCTCGCTGCGCCAGGCTTCGTCGCGCAAGCCGAACACGCCGTCCAGACTCGGCATCGCGAACACCGCCAGCACGGAGGTCAGCACGATCACGCCCAGCAGCTCGGGCAGCGTGAAGCCGGCGGTTCGGTGGGGTGGCCTGGTGTGGTGGTGGCGCATGGCGTTGCAGTCAATACAGCTCGCGGACGTGGACGGTCTTCTTCGTCTCGGGACTGGCGATGCCGAAGCTGGCGCGGGCGGCGGGGTCACGGTCCCAGGTGGTGGCGCAACTGCCGTTCTGGCTGCGCAGCCAGGGCAGGTTGGCGCCGGTGCTGGTCGGGTGGCTGGTCAGGCAGCTCGCGTCGGTGGTGGTGCTGCCGAGGTTGAGGGCGATGTCCACGCTGCCGGTGCTGCCTGCCGGGCTGGGGGCGGACAGGGTGATGCTGCCGAGGCCACCGGTGAGGTGGAGTACGCTGGCGGTGGTGGTCCAGGCGGTGGTCGTGCTGCCTTGGTGGTTCAGATGGTTGGTGCGCACGATGGATGCGGCGGGCACGGCCGTGCAGCCGGTGTCGAGGTCGTTGAGCACCCAGGTTTTGCTGTTCCAGTACTGTGCCTGCACGGCCATCGACAGCGCGGTCTTCTCCGAACCGTAGACCGGGAACAGCACCAGCCGGCCGCTGCGCAGCGCCACGCTCGGTTCCGCGTAGCCGGTGGAGGTGACGCCATCCGGATCGGTGGCGCGCAGGGTGAGGCTGCCGGGGGCGCTGCGCTTGGTGGTGTAGGTGTAGGCCGGCGCGGTGGTGGTGGCGATGCCCAGCTGGAAGCGGCTGGCGGCCACGCTGGCGGTGGCGCCGAAGCTGCCCAGGCCCAGCCCTGCTGCGTCGGACAGCGTCACCGCCTTGGCCAGTGCGGGGCTGAGCGCGCTGCCGTCGTGGTTGACGGTGCGGGTCGGGTTGGGCAGGCCGTTCATGGCGGTGACGGAGACGGTGAAGGGCTGGCCGGCGTAGGTGAAAGCGCCGCTGCCGCTGCCGCTGCCGCAGCCCGGCGTGGCGACGACATCGAAGTGGTGCGGGAGGAAGGGGCCGAGCGTGGTGCCGGTCGTGCCGGTGGTGCCCGTGACGGCGGTGCCCGTGTCGAGGTAGCTGGCCAGGTCGGCCCGCAGGTCGATGCGGCCGACTTCGCTCCAGACCAGGTTGCCGCTGGTGCCGCTGCCACTGCCGCCGCCGAAGCTGTTGCTGGCCAGGCTGCCGCTGAACACGCCTGGGCTGCTGCCGGGGCCGGTCGGGCTGGCCTTGGTGTGGCTGAGCGTGGGGATCTGCGGGGTGGATTCTCGGCCGAAGTTCGGGGTGGGGTGGCCCAGGCTGTTGCGCGCCTGCAGGGTGACGGAGAAGGGAACGCCTGCGCGGGTGGTGCCGGTGGGCACGGCGGTGAAGGCGAATGTGGCAGGCGAGGAGATGAAGCGGGTGCTGCCGGTCATCGTCAGGCCGGTGTCGTCGGTGGCGGCGCTGCCGGTGTAGGTGCCGGTGAGCTGCACCTCGCCGACATCGGCGTAGTGCAGCGCGGCGCTGGCGGTGCCGGTGGCATCGAAGGTCATCGGCGTGGCGGTGCCGGCGGTGCTGATCGCGGTGCCGCCGATGCGCACGGGCAGGGTGCCGGTGGACGGGTTCTGGTGCGTGTGGCGCAGGGTGATCGACCTCGCGCCGGTGAAGGCGGGCACGCACTGGTTGCTGCTGTCGGAGGACCGCACGGCGCGCACCGTCAGCGTGTTGCCGCTGCTTTCGGCGATCTGGTTTGCGGTGGTGAGCAGCAGGCCGCTGGCGCTGGCGGTGTAGGTGCAGGCTGGGCTGCCGAAGTTGCAGGTGGTGGCGCTGGTCGCGCTGGGGGCGGTGGGCGTGGCGGCGAGGATGACGCTGCCGGCGGTGGTGTGCTGCACGCGGCGATCGACCGCGCTGCTGCCGTTCGGGATGGTGACGGTGGCGGTGTCGGGCCAGACCACGGTGGCGCTGGACGACAGCGTGGCCGTGACGCCGCCGGTGTAGGGCAGGGTGCAGGCAGCGTCCTGGCAGGCGACGATGGTCAGCGTCGAGGGCGTGCAGGTCAGGCCCGTGCCGCTGGGGTGGCGGATTTCCAGGTGGTCGAGCTGCGGCGTGCAGGCGTGGGTCTGGGTGAAGTCCTGTCCGACCTGCACCAGCGTGAGGTCGTGGTTGTAGAACCGCACTTCGTCCAGCCGGCCATTGGCGGAGTTCAGGGTTCCGCCGGTGGGTGTGACCGTGCTGCGGTTGTCGCCGAGCAGGAGCGCGCCGAGCGTGGGATCGAGCGTGCCGTTGGTGGTGCCGGAGGTGGTGGCGACTTGCGCACCGTTGAGGTAGAGCTTGAGCGTGCTCTGTCCCGGCAGGCTGCTCAAGGACCAGGTGGCGGCGACGTGGACCCAGGTGCTGGCGGCAAAGGTCTGGACCGGGCTGCTCAGGGTGAGGACCGCGCCGCCACTGTCGGCCACGACCAGCCGCAGCACGCCCGCCACCACCGACAGGTGAAACGGGCGGCTGGCGCTGGTGGTGGCGTCCAGCAGCGCGCCGGTGGTGCTGCCCCAGGCGTTGTTGCCGGCGTACCAGAACGAGGCCGAGCCCTTGGACCCCAGCGCGGACGCCACCTGCACGGAGGAATCGACCCCGGCGATGGTGTTGTTCAGGTTCTGCGGCACCGACAGCGCCCGGCAGATGCGGCCGTTGGCGACATTGGTGGCCGCGCCCGCCCTGACCCCGTGGTACTGGTTGCCGGAGCTGTCGAGGACTTCCCCCACGGCCCCCGTCCAGGCCAGCTCGTCGAAGCGGAACTCCGCCACCTTGCGGGGCAGCGGGTCGGGGATGCTCCACCGGATGGCCGTGCCGCTGGCGTTGTAGGCGGTCTTGAAGCCGTAGAGCGTGTAGTCGGCGGTGCTGAGCTGCACGCCGATGGTGGCGTTCGAGCCGGTGGCGTTGGCGTTGCCGTACTGGTACTTGAACTCGCCGTTTTCGTACAGGATGACCTGGAAGGTGAAGGGCGTGCTGGTGCTGTACTGGAACACGGCGTTCCAGGAGACCACGAAGAGGCGGTTCGGCGCAGTGCCTTTCTGCTCCCAGGTGACGGTGCCGCCGGTGCTGGGGTCCAGGTCGGTCCAGTAGGGCATGAGCGCGTTGGTGGTCGGGCCGGCCACGCAGCCGCTGCGCGCTGGAGCGTTGCCCGCCGGGAGCGTGGTGTTGGTGTAGGACCGGAAAAACCCCGTCTCCGCACCGAACTGCAGCACGCCATTCGACAGCACCCGCACGCTGCTGTGCGTGGTGCCGCCCAGGCGGAACGTGAAGCCGCCGGTGAAGGCGATGCTGGCCTGGTCATCGTCGACGACATTGCCGCTGCACAGGCGCGCCCAGGTCACGGGGTTGGCCGCCGACTCCCAGGCGTAGGGGTCGCTGCGCGGGACGTAGGTGCCCGCGTGTGCCAGGGTCGGCAGCAGCACGGCGAGCCACAGGCCGCGCCACGCCGCCGCGAGCACCGAGCACCAGCCGCGGCCCATGCGCGCGCAGGCTCAGTTGCCGGCGGCGATGGCCGTGAAGCTGGCCGTCTGTCCACCCCCGGTCACGGTGCAGGTCGAGGTACTGCCGTTGGTGGTGCCGGGGTCGGTGCCGCCGAAGGCGTAGCCGGTGGGCAAGCCACCTTGCAGCAGGCTGGCGGCGTTGGCGCAGGCGTTGACCATGGTGCACTTGTTGGCCGTCACCACGTTGCCGGTCAGGGCGCAGCCGGCGTAGTTCAGGTTCATCGCGGAGGCGGCTGCACCGGCCACACCGGCGACGCTGGCGGCCTGTGCATCGGATTTCATGTCGACGAACTTCGGCAAGGCGGTGGCGGCGAGCACGCCGAGGATGACGATGACGACGATCAGCTCGATCATCGTGAAACCGGTCTGGCGGGATGGCATGGTGAACTCCTGGGCAGTGAAGGGACGGCAGAGCTGGAGGACAGTCCGGCGAGCGTGTGGCCGGAATGTCGACTCCGGGGGACTGCGGCTTGAGGCGGTTTTCATGCGGATTTGGCAAAAGCGGTGCGGCTCAGCTCCCAGACGGGCAGGAACACGCCCAAGGCCAGCAGCAGCACCAGCACGCCCAGGAACACGATCAGCAGCGGCTCCAGCCGCGCCCCCAGCGACTTCAGCTCGTAGCCGACCTCGTTGCGGTACAGCTCGCTGACCTCTTCGAGCAGCTCGTCGACCGCGCCGGTCTCCTCCCCCACGGCCAGCATCTGCAGGACGATGGGCGTGAAGATGCCGGTGACCGCGGCGGCCCGCAGCAGGGACTCCCCCCGCTCGACGCTCTCGCGCATGGCGTCGATGCGCCGGGCGATGTGCTGGTTGTCGACGGTCTGGGCCACCACGGTCAGCGCCTGCGACAGCGGCACGCCGCTGCGCAGCGACAGCGCGAAGCTCCGTGCGAAACGCGCCAGCATCGCCTTGCGCACGATCGCCCCGGCCACCGGCAAGCGCAGCATCCAGCCGTCCCAGCGCAGGCGTCCCTGCGGCGTCGCGTGCCAGGCGTGCAGCAGTGCGGCGCCCCCCAGCCCCGTCAGCACCAGCAGCCAGCCCTGCTCCAGCGTGAAGCGCGAGGTGGCCAGCAGCACCCGCGTGGCCAGCGGCAGCGTGGCCCCGGCGTTCTGGAACACGGTGGCAAACGCGGGGATCACCATCACGTTGATCACCACCAGCGCGGCCACCATCGAGCCGACGACGAAGGCCGGATAGCGCAGCGCCGAGCGGATCTGCTGGCGCATGAACAGCTCGTGCTCCTGGTGGTGGAACAGCCGCAGGAAGACCTCGTCGAGCCGCCCGGTCATCTCCCCGACCCGCACCAGCGCGAGGTAGAAGTTGTCGAACACCCGTGGGTGCTGGGCCAGCGACATCGACAGGGCAATGCCCGACTCCAGGCTGCGGCGCACCTCGGCCAGCGTCGTGCGCATCTTCTCGCTGGTGGCGGTGTCCTGCAGACCTGCCAGGGCCCGCAGGATCGGCACCCCCGCCCGCAGCAGGGTGCTGAGCTGTCGGCTGAAGACCAGGCGGTCCATCGGCGCCACGCGCGGCTCGAACCAGGCGGACCAAGGCTGGGCGGCGAGATCGGCGGTGTCGCAGGGTGCGATGGTCAGGGGCGTGATGCCGCGGCTGACGAGGGTGTCGGCTGCGGCGCCCGCATGGACGGCGTCCAGAACACCGCTGGCGCTGCCCTGCGGGGTGTGGCCGGTCCAGGCGAATCGCTGTGTCATGTCGGTCCCGGCGGGGTGGTCTCCGCCAGCTGGTGGCTGGCGCGCATGGCTTCTTCCACGGTGGTGCGGCCCGCCAGGGCCAGGCGGGCGGCGTCCTGGCCGATGTGCTGATCCCCCATCTGCCGGCGTGCCGCGGCAGCGAACACCAGCGGGTCGGGGTGGTTCATGGCGTCCACGAGGGGCCGGGTCATCTCCAGGAACTCGAAGACCCCGGTGCGGCCGCTGAAGCCGGTGTGGTGGCAGGCGGTGCAGCCCGCGCCGCGCCGCAGACCGGCCAGCACCGGCTCGGTGCCCACCTGGGCCTGCAGCCAGGCCAGGGCGTGGGCATCCGGGCGGTGGACCTCGGCGCAGTGCGGACAGACCACACGCACCAGCCGCTGGGCCAGCACCAGCTGCAGCGACATTGCCACCATGTAGCGCGGCACGCCCATGTCGATCAGCCGCGCCGGGGTCGACAAGGCGTCGTTGGTGTGCAGCGTCGAGAGCACGAGGTGGCCGGTCAGCGCGGCGCGCAGGCCGATCTCGGCGGTGGTCTGGTCGCGCATCTCGCCCACGAGGACCACGTCCGGGTCTTGTCGCAGGGCGGCGCGCAGCACGCGGGCGAAGCCCAGGTCGATCTTGTCGTGGACCTGCACCTGGTTGAGTCCGGGCAGGCGGTACTCGACCGGATCCTCGACCGTGATGATCTTGCGCTCGCTGTTGTTGAGGGCGTTGAGGGCGGCATAGAGCGTCGTGGTCTTGCCGCTGCCCGTCGGGCCCGTGACCAGCACCATGCCGGCGGGTCGGGCGATGGCGCGTCGCAGGGCCGCCGCCACCCGTGGCGGCAGGTGCAGGTGGTCCAGCGACAGCAGGTCGGAGCGTTGGTTCAGCAGCCGCATCACGATCGACTCGCCGTGCTGCGTCGGCATGGTCGAGATGCGCACGTCGATGGCGCCGCTGCGCAGCGTCACGGCGAAACGCCCATCCTGTGGCAGGCGGCGCTCGGAGATGTCCAGCCCCGACATCAGCTTCAGCCGCAGCGCCACGGCGGCGGCGATCTTGGCATCGGCCTCGGTCTGGATGTGCAGCACGCCGTCGATGCGGAAGCGGATGCGCAGCGCGCCTTGCTGCGGTTCGATGTGGACATCGGAGGCGCGCACCCGCAGGGCCTCCTCGAACACCGAGTACAGCAGCCGCACGACCGGAGCATCCTCGGCGCTGGCGGTGTTGAGCCCGAGCAGGTCGCCCAGGCTGTCCTCGACGTTGCGCAGCTCGCTGGTGAGTTCCTGCGCCAGCCCGGCGATGGCCTCGGTGTTGCGGTAAGAGCGGTCGATCGCCCCCAGCAGCTGGCTTTCGGCGACCACGATCAGCTCGATGTCGCGCTTGACGATGCGGCTGATCTCGTCGTAGGCACTCAGGTCGGTGGGGTCGGCCATGCCCACCCGCACCCCCTGGAGCGTCTCGTCGAGCACCATGGCCCGCAGCCGGCGTGCCTGCACCTCCGGCAGCAGCCGCGCCACTTCGGGCCGGACCGAGCGCCGTGACAGCTCCAGATAGGGTGCCCGCAACTGCCGCGCCAGCGCCTGCGCGATCTGCACCTCGTTGACCCAGCCGCTGTCGATGAAGACCCGGCCGAGCTTGCGGCCGGTGGTGCGCTGGGCATCGAGCGCCTGGGCGAGCTGCTCGGCGGTGATGAGACCTTGCTGGACCAGCAAGTCCCCCAGTCGGATGCGTTCCGGGCGTGCCATGGGGTGGTGTTCCGCTCAGCGGGGGGTGTCGGGGAAGGGATGGAGCTGTGCTGCCGGCACCCGTGGATCGGCATCTGGCCAGGCCTTGTCGTCCCGGATCACCGTGGTGCGCATCAGGATGACCAGCTCGCGCTTGCGCAGCACGGTGGATTTCTGGCGGAACAGGCCGCCCACCACGGGGGTTTCCCCCAGACCGGGCACCTGGCTGTATTCCTCGCGCTGCTCCTGCTGCATCAGGCCGCCGATGGCCACGATCTGGCCGTCCTTGACCCGCACGATCGAGTCGGTCTCGCTGATGGTGCTGGCCGCCAGGGGCAGCTTGTAGGAACCCAGCGCGCCGAGGTTGATGGACTTCTGCTTCTCGGTGACGGTGCTGATCGAGGGGTGGACATGCAGCATCACCATGCCGTCCGGGTCGATCTGCGGCGTCACATCCAGCGCGATGCCCGAAAAGAAGGGCTGCAGCGTCACCGACGGCACCGACGTGGTGGACGTGCCGGTGGTGCTGATCGAGGAGGACACCCCCGTCACGTACAGCTCGTCGGAGCCGACCTTGAGCACGGCCTTCTGGTTGTTGAGGGTGGCGATGCGCGGGCTGGAGAGCACCTGCACCTTGCCCTGGGTTTCCAGAAAGGTCAGCAAGGTCGAGAAATTGGCATGCTGGAAGGCCATGCCGTAGAAGCCCTTGCCCGCGGCGGCGGCCGTGGCGGTGGCCCCGGTCACGTCGATCTGGCCGGTGCCGGACAGTGCGATCCCAGGGGCGAGCGCGGCCAGGCTGAGCGCGCCGTCGAGAAAGCTGCCGAAGGCGCTCCAGTTCACGCCGGTCTGCGACGCCGTGCCCAGCTCGACCTCCAGGATCTTGGCTTCGAGCATCACCTGCCGCTCGACGCTGACCTGCACCGCCTCCAGGTACTGGGCGATCTGGCGCAGCTCCAGCGGCGTGGCGCGCACCACGATCACGCCGGCCGACGCATTCACCACGACGCTGCGGCGCTGGCTGCCCTGGCCCTCGGTGGACAGCAGCGCACTGAGCGATTGCTGCACATCACGCCAGAAATCGGTGTCCGAGGTGGTGCGGACGTGGGCCGTGTCGTCCTGGCGGCTGCCAGGGATGGGCGGGCTGTTGCCGTTGCTGCCGCCACTGTTCGCCTGGCTGCTGGAGCTGCCCGCCTGGCCCGTTCCAGTGCCGATCTGGCTGATCGAGCTGGACGTGACCCGGATGTCGCTGGTGCCTTGACGGCGGCCCGGCAGGTAGTGGATGCGGAACACCCGGCTCTGGACGGTGTTCGGCTGCACGAGGATGTGCTGCCCGCTGATGCGGTAGTGGTAGCCGTAGAGTTCGCGCAAGGCGTCCAGCGCCTCCAGCACCGAGGTGTTGCGCAGGCTCAGCGAGACCGTGCCGGAGACCTCGGGCGACAGCAGCAGCTGCCAGGGCGATCCGGCCACGATCTGGAGGAAGACCTGGGTGGCGGGGGCCTGGTGGACGCTCAGATCGAAGCGGGCTTCCGGGCTGCGGACGGGCGCATTGGCCGTGGCGGCTGGGGTGAGCAGGACCAGGGGCAGTGCGCACAGCAGCGCACGCAGGAGTGTTCGGACCAGGCGAGGTGGTGCTGTCATGGCTGTCGAGCGTCCGCGGCTGGCGAGTAGAGCCCGAGCCACTGGGTGCCGCCGCGGGACAGCCGCATCCAGACCCCGTCGGGGCGGATCTCCTGCACCGTGGCGTCGCCCAGCCGATCGCCCGTCTGCACCAGCTTGCCGTCGATCACCGCACTGGGACGGCCCGCCGACGGCTCGGCGGGCAGGCGCACGGCCTGGATGCGCGGGACCGGTGGTGCGCTCGCAGGCGCCGCGGTGCGTGTACCAGCAGCCGAGGCACTGCTGGCGACCGACGGGGCGCTCGGTGTGGCGATCGGCGTGGCGATCGGCCCTGGGCTGGCGGGCGGGCGGGTGGGATCGGGCAGTGCCGCCCGCACCGGACTGCCCGTCAGCAGCACCAGGCACACGGCCGACAGCAGCGCGGCCAGGAGTGGGGCGATCGTCAGCAGGCGTGGTCGGGTCAGCATGGGCATCTCGTTTCGGTGGGCGTGTCGGGTGTTGTGGACGGGGTCCGGCTCGTGCGGGTCACTGCAACTGCAACTGCACCCAGTCGGCCTGCGTGCTCAGGGTGTGCAGCCGCAGCGTCAGCAGCACCTGGGGGTGTCGGAGCACCTGCAATTGCAGATCCCCCCACAGCAACCGCTGGGGCAGGGCTTCGAGCGTCTTCAGGTAGTCGACCAGGTCGGTGTAGCGGCCCTCGATGCGCAGCTCCACCCCGTGGCGGTAGAGCGTCGGGGTGCCGGGCGACAGGGCTGCGCGGCCGAGCGACTCCAGGCCGCGCAGGCGCAGGCTGCCGTGGCGTCGGATCAGCTGCTCCAGCAGCGGCACCATCTCGGCGGGCTGGACGAGGTCGCTGGGGCTGCTGCGCTGGCTGTCCTGTGCGGCCCTGGCCTGCAGGGCAGTGAGTTCGGCCTGCCGCTGGCGGGTGTCGAGGTCTTGCCGCTGCTGCAGGGTGACGAGGCTGGTTTCCATGGCGTGCAGCGCCTGGCCCGCCTGCTGGTGCGCCAGGCGGGCCTGTCCCCAGGCGGACCAGGCGGGTGCCACCCAGACGCGGTCGAGCACCAATCCCAGGACCACGGTGCAGCACAGCGTGACCAGCGCCCGCTCGCGGGGCGTGAACCCCTGGTAGCGGCGGTTCAGGGCTGGCCACCACGGTTCGGTGGAAGGGGTGCGCAGGGTGGGGCTGCTCATGGCTGGCTGGCGAGACGGAACTCGCTGTGCCCGGGTGCCGGTGCCGTGCTGCCGTCGGGTGCGGGCGGGCTGGCTTCCTGTGCCGGCCGGATCTGCAGCGTGGCGAAGGTCCGGCCGTGGAAGCGTGGTTCGGATTGCAGCCGACGCAGGTAGCCGGGCAACTCGGCCGGGTCGGTCATGCGCCCACGCAGTTCGAGGGCGTCGTGGCTGGCCTGCAGATGCACCCCGGTGATCCAGACGGCGGGGTGGGCCTGCCGCGCCAACGCTTCCAGGTCGGCGCTGTGGCCTTGCCGGCGGCCGGCGCTGCCGCTGTCCAGCAGGGCTTGCAGGCGACGGGTGGACGCCTCCTGTTCGCGCAGCCGCAGGAGCTGCTGGCGGGCTGCGGCGTCATGGTTCGGCTGCTCTGCTGCGCCCAGCCGGACCCGGAGTGCGTCGGCGCTGGCCAGCCGCTGCCGGGATTGCTGCTGCAGCTGGTGCGTGTGCCATTGCAGCCCGACGCTGGCCAGCAGTGCACCTGCGACCAGCAGCGCCTGCAGCCGCAGCAACGGTGCCAGCGCGGCGGTGGACCGGTGCTGGCACAGGGTGGGGCTGTAGAGGTTGATCGACTGCGGCATGGTCGTTCCGGGTGGGCGTCGTCCAGTGAGTCAGGCGGGCAGGCGCAGGGCGGCGCCGATGGCAATGGGACAGACGTGGTCGGTCGTGAGGCCGTCGGCCAATGCGCCGGCGTCGAAGTCGATGCAGTCTTCGGTGCGCAGGCGCTCCACCGGCACATAGAGCAAGTCCCGCACGTAGTCCAGGAAGGCCCCGTCTCCGTCGGTGGACACCACCAGGCGCGACAGGGTGACGCGGCTGAACAGACGCTCGAAGCTGTCGAGCGTGCGCTGCAGCTCCAGTCCGGCACGGTCGAACGCCTGCTGCCGCTGGTCGGCATCGGCCGTGGCGAGCTGGGCGGCGCCCACGTCGATGTGGCGGGCCTGCAGCAGTTCGCCACGGGCGGTGATCACCAGCGTGCTGTGGGGTTCGCCGACCAACAGGAGCGCGATGCCCCGGCCTGGTTCCTCCAGCAGCGCGGCCAGGTTGCGCAGGGCGGTCTCCGGCAGGTCCATCACCTGCCAGGGCAGGCGCAGGCGTCGACCGATCTCCGCCAGCGGCACGAGCGCCTGCCGTGGCGCCAGCGCGGCCAGCACGGACAGGCGCCCACGCTGGTTGGTCTCGGCGGGGATGTCGAGCAGGTCGATCTGCGCATCGGCCACCGCGAACGTGACCAGGTCGCGCAGCTGCCAGCGCACGGCGTCCGGCCAGTGTTCGCGTGGCACCTCGGGGGCCTCGGCGGGCAGCAGCTGGTATTCGTGGCGCTGCAGCACCAGCAGGCGCTGGTGGCGGTGCAGCGGGTGCTGCCGGCGCAGGGCGCGCAGGCTGGGCAGTGGCTGCGACCAGTCCAGCCGGCACGCCCAGCGCACCCGGGGGCGACCCTCGGGCGGGCGGTACAGGCACAGCGCCTGCGCCGTGGTGCCTTGGGGGACCACGGCCACCCAGCCGTCCAGCCGGGAACGCTGCAGCCAGGAAAACACGCGGAGGGATCCATCGGAAGGCATGGGGCGATGCTGCCCGTGCCGTCCGGTGGATCAAGCGCGAAAAAGCGATGCAAAACGCGGCCACCCGGGGCCGCGCCACCGGTCGTCGGTTCAGGCCAGGCGGGCCTGGTGGCGGGCGATCTGGACGCGCACCTGCACGGGGGCGGTGCCCCCCAGCACGTTGCGGGCGTTGAGCGAGCCGGTGAGGCTCAGCACCTCGAACACGTCGGCCTCGATCCGGGCGTCGAAGCCCTGCAGCGTGGCCAGTGGCAGCGCCGAGAGATCCTGACCCAGCGCGATGGCGGTCTTCACCGCATGCGCCACCACCTCGTGCGCGTCGCGGAAGGGCAGGCCCTTCTTGACGAGGTAGTCCGCCAGATCGGTCGCCGTCGCGTAGCCGCGCAGGGCGGCGCGTTCCATCGCGTCCCGCTGCACCGTCAGCCCACCCGCACGCGCACCATCCGCCGCCACCTCGCCGCCGATCATCTCCGCCATGATGCGCAGCGTGTCCTTCACCGTGTCCACGGTGTCGAACAGCGGTTCCTTGTCCTCCTGGTTGTCCTTGTTGTAGGCCAGCGGCTGGCCCTTCATCAGCGTGATCAGGCCCATCAGGTGCCCGACGACGCGGCCCGACTTGCCGCGGGCGAGTTCGGCCACGTCCGGATTGCGCTTCTGCGGCATGATCGACGAGCCAGTGCAGTAGCGGTCCGACAGGTTGATGAAACCGAAGTTCTGGCTCATCCAGACCACGATCTCCTCGGCTAGCCGCGACACATGCACCATCACCAGCGTGGCGAAGGACGTGAACTCGATGGCGAAGTCGCGGTCGCTGACGGCGTCGAGGCTGTTCTGGCAGACGCCCTCGAAGCCCAGTGTGCGGGCCACGCGCTCGCGGTCGAGCGGGTAGCTGGTGCCGGCCAGTGCCGCAGCGCCCAGCGGCAGGCGGTTGACGCGCTTGCGCAGGTCGGCCAGCCGCTCGGCGTCGCGCGAGAACATCTCGACATACGCCAGCAGGTGGTGCGCGAAGCTCACGGGCTGGGCGACCTGCAGGTGCGTGAAGCCGGGCAGGATCACCTCGACGTTCTGCGCGGCGACGTGGACGAGGGCGCGCTGCATGTCGTCGAGCAGCACCGCCGTCGCGTCGATCTCGCCGCGCAGCCACAGCCGCACGTCGGTGGCGACCTGGTCGTTGCGGCTGCGGCCGGTGTGCAGGCGCTTGCCGGCGTCGCCCACCAGCGTGGTCAGGCGGGCCTCGATGTTGAGGTGAACGTCTTCCAGGTCGAGCTTCCACTCGAAGCGGCCGGACTGGATCTCGTCCCGGATCTGCGCCATGCCGCGCTGGATGTCGGCCAGATCCTGCGTGCTGATGATGCCCTGGGCCGCCAGCATGTCGGCGTGGGCCAGGCTACCGGCGATGTCGGCTTGCCAGAGGCGCTGGTCGAAGGTGACGCTGGAGGTGTAACGCTTGACCAGCTCGCTCATCGGTTCGGAGAACAGGGCGGACCAGGCTTGCGATTTCTTGTCGAGTTGGTGGGTGCTCATCGGGGAGGCTCGGGCAGGGGGACAATCGAGGAATCTGCCCGGATTGTAGAGATCGACCCTGACCGCGCCCACCGAAACCCTGCCGCCCGACGCCGCGGCCTTGCCGGACGATGTCTGCCAGGCCGGCGTCGTGCTGCGCACGCTGCTGTTCGTGCATGGCGTCGCGGCGCTGGGCGTGGGCTTCCGGGCGGACGGGGTGCGGCAGTGGCTGGTGGAGGTGTCGGTGGTGGTGGCGGCGGTGCTGCCGGCAACGCTGGTGTGGTTGCTGGCGGCGTGCGCGCTGGGGCGCGGGGTGCGGCGTGCCATGCCGCTGGGGATGCAGTGGCTGGCGCTGTGCGGGCTGGGGGCCGCCTGCGGGGCAATGGCCTGGGGGTTGCTGGTGCTGCTGGGGCAGATCGGCGAAGGGCTGCCGGGCGCCGTGGCCACCGTGGGCAGCGGGGCCGCGCTGGCCGCTGCGGTGTTCCACTGGCTGCGTCAGCGCAGTCGGTTGCGCTTGCCTGCAGGCACGCAGGCGCGGCTGGCCGAACTGCAGTCGCGCATCCGGCCGCACTTTCTCTTCAACGCGCTCAACAGTGCCATCGCGCTGGTGCGGGTCGATCCGGCGCAGGCCGAGGCCGTGCTCGAAGACCTCGCGGAGCTGTTCCGCGCCGCGCTGGTCGGCTCGGGCGAGCGGGTCACGCTGGGCGACGAGGTCGAGCTGGCGCAGCGTTACCTCGCCATCGAGCAGGTGCGTTTCGGCGAGCGGCTGACCGTGCGCTGGAAGATCGACCCGCTGGTGGCGCGGGCGCGGGTGCCGTCGCTGCTGTTGCAGCCCTTGGTGGAGAACGCGGTCAAGCACGGCGTCGAGCCTTCGCCGACGGGTGGTCACATCCGCATCCGTGCCCAGGCCCGTCACGGGCACGCGCTCGTCACCATCACGAACACCGTGCCCCAGGGCAAGGCGCGCAAGGGCCATGGCATGGCGCTGCGCAACGTACGTGAGCGGCTGGCGCTGCTGCACGATCTGCAGATGCGCTTCGAGGCGGGGCCGATCGAGGGCGGGCGCTTTCGGGTGCGCTTGCTGATCCCGCTGGACAAGGAGACACGGACATGAGGGGCCTGCGATGAGCGCGCTGCGGGTACTGCTGGTCGACGACGAGGCGCTGTCGCGGTTGCGGCTGCGCACGCTGCTGGCGGACTGCGTCGATCCGGTCTGCACGGTGGTGGGCGAAGCGGCGTCGGCCCCGGCAGCGCTGCACTGGCTGACCTTGTACGCGGCCGATGCCGTGCTGCTGGACATCCACATGCCGGGCATGGACGGATTGCAGCTCGCCGAACGGTTGCGCCGACTGCCACGGCCGCCAGCGGTCATCTTTGTCACGGCCCACGCTGAACACGCATTGGCCGCTTTCGAGGTCGAGGCGGTCGACTACCTCACCAAGCCGGTGCGCCGCTTGCGGCTGCAGGCGGCACTGCTGCGGGTGGCCCAGCGGCTGCAGGGCGTGTCCGCCACCGCGCCAGCGCCGCTGGACATGCTGCCGCCGGTGGGGCCGGTGATCGTGGTCCACGAGCGCGGCGAGCTGCTGCGGGTGCCGCTGGCCGAGGTGCTGTACCTGAAGGCCGAGCAGAAATACGTCACCCTGCGCACCGCCCGCCGCGCGCTGTTGCTGGACGAATCGCTGGCCGAGCTGGAGGATCGGGTCGGCGAGCGTTTCCTGCGCATCCACCGCAATGCCCTGGTGGCGCGGGAGGCGGTGGTGGCGCTGGAGCGGCGTGACGACGGCGAGGGTGCCGAGGGCTGGGCCGTGCGGATCGCGCCGACGGACGAGTGGCTGGCGGTGTCGCGCCGGCAGCTTGTCGCGGTGCGCGAGATGCTGGCGGCGGAAGGGTTGTGATGCAATGCCCGCATGAACAGCCTGAACACGGCGCCCCCCGCCACCCGCCCTGCACACCCGACCTTCCGGGAAGCCTTCCTCTACTGGCTGCGGCTCGGTTTCATCAGCTTCGGCGGCCCCGCCGGGCAGATCGCGGTGATGCACGCCGAGCTGGTCGAGAAGCGCCGCTGGATCAGTGAACAGCGGTTCCTGCACGCGCTGAACTACTGCATGGTGCTGCCCGGCCCCGAGGCGCAGCAGCTCGCCATCTACCTCGGCTGGCTGCTGCACCGCACCTGGGGCGGGATCGTGGCCGGCACGCTGTTCGTGCTGCCGTCGCTGGGCATCCTGGCGGCGCTGACCTGGGTCTACCTGGCGTTCGGCGATGTCCCGGCCGTCAAGGGGATCTTCGACGGGATCAAGCCGGCCGTGGTCGCCATCGTCGTGTTCGCCGCATGGCGGATCGGCTCGCGGGCGCTGAAGAACCGGGTGCTGCAGGCGATGGCGGCGCTGTCCTTCATCGCGCTGTTCGGGTTCGGCGTGCCGTTTCCCGCCATCGTGCTGGCGGCGGGGCTGATCGGGCTGCTCGGAGGCCGGGTCGCGCCGCAGCATTTTCAGACAGGTGGTGGTGGACACGGTGCCGCGAAGGCCCGCCACGCCCCCGCGCTGATCGACGACGACACGCCCGCGCCGCCGCACGCGCGGTTCCGCTGGGGCTACCTGCTGGCGTTGCTTGGCGTGGCGCTCGGGCTGTGGGGCGGGATGATGGTGCTGCTGGGCCAGCCGGTGCTGCGCGAGATGGGCGCGTTCTTCACGCAGGCGGCGCTGCTGACCTTCGGAGGCGCCTACGCGGTGCTGCCCTATGTCTACCAGGGCGGCGTCGAGACCCACGGCTGGCTGACCGGCCCGCAGATGATGGACGGTCTGGCGCTCGGCGAGACTACCCCGGGCCCGTTGATCATGGTGGTGGCGTTCGTCGGCTTCGTCGGCGCCTGGACCAAGGAGATCTTCGGGCCGGACGCGCTGGTCGCGGCTGGCATGGCGGGGGCGGCGGTGGCGACGTTCTTCACCTTCCTGCCGAGCTTCGTCTTCATCCTGGCGGGCGCACCGCTGGTCGAATCCACCCGTGGCAACCTGAAGTTCACCGCGCCGCTGACCGGCATCACGGCGGCGGTGGTCGGCGTGATCCTGAACCTCGCGGTGTTCTTCGGCTGGCACGTCGTCTGGCCGAGGGCGACCGCCGAAGCACCGTTCTCTGGCGGGATCGAGGTGTTTTCGGCGGCCGTGGCCGTTGTGGCCTTCATGGCGTTGTGGAGATATAAGCAAGAACTTATTAAAGTGCTGGCGGTCTGCGCGCTGCTCGGGCTTGCGCGGGTCTGGTTCCAGTGAGTCCACTGGAAGGGGCTGGCCAACTCAGCGTTCGACTGCCCCGAGATCGACCTTGCTGCCCTTGACGCTCCGGGCCAGCGGCAGGAGAGTGCTGCCAAGCTGGTAGGTCAGCGGGTGCGCCACTGCGCCTGCGGGGGCTGCCTGGCCGGAGTCGAGGAGCGCAGTGCCCGCCAGCGGCATGAAGGTGGCCGCGTCGAAGGGCAGGGTGCTGCCGGTGAGCAGGTTGGCCGTGCCCTTGACCTGGCCTTGCAGCGTCTTCCACTGCGTCGTGTCGGTCCAGCCGGTGCGGATCCAGTTGACACCGAGGTTCAGGATGCCGTCGGAGGTGTAGGTCTTGGCGAGCGAGTCGTTTTCGGCCTGGCGCAGGTTCAGCTGCGTCACGGAAGGCTCGAACCAGAACACGTTGTTCCAGGCCTCCACGGTTTCTTCCGTGGTGGAGATCTGGAAGATGCGGGCACCGCTGCCCGTGCCGTAGACCGTGTTGTTGAAGAAGTACAGCGTGCCTTTGCGGAACAGCGATTCGCCCCAGTTGGCTCCCGCCGGTGCGCCGAAGTGGTCACCGCCGTAGTGGAAGAAGCTGCCTTCGTCGCCGTTCTTGCGGATCTGGTTGCCGTAGACGTAGGTGGTCCGGTAGGCGGGTGTGGCCCGCGCGGTGACGGGGAAGTCCTCGGCTTCGACCATGTCGATCGCGCGGGCCCCTCCTTCGATGCGGTTGTAGCGCACGACCAGGCCCGCTGAGCGGTCCTTGGCCGAATTGCCCAGCGAGCCAGCGCGCAGCGGGCCGTAGCGGTTGAACTCGATCACCATGCCCAGGCTCTGCGTGTAGGTGGTGTGCATGTGGTCGTCGCCGACGATGCCGTGGCCCCAGAGGTAGTTGCCAGCGATGCGGATGTTGCGTGTCTGGGCGAAGGCGCCTTCGTCGTTGGACTTGGTGAACACGCCCATCTGGCAGTCGCTGATCTCGTTGTCGGCGATCAGGATGTTGTGGCCGCGGTCGACCCAGATGCAGGCGCCGAAGGGGTCGTAGGTCTTGGTGGCGCCCGCGGCGTTCCTGAAGCTGTAGCTGGGGTGGCCGGCGCGGATGTTCAGGCCGTCGATGGTGATCCAGCTCGGATAGTCGGCGTAGGTGCCGCTGGCGTTGGCCTTGATGGCGATGAGGGTGCGGCCCTGGTGGATGTCGCGGGTCTCGGTGGTGTTGCCGTAGGCGGTGCCCAGCGCGGCGCGGGTGGTGGCGCCATTGCCGTCGATGACGGGCCGCTCGTTGTTGGGGCCGCGCACGCCGCAGATGCGCACCGGGGCCGCCTCGGTCCCTTGGGCTGCGACCATGAACTTGCCCTTGTAGGGCGTGGCCGAATGGAAGATGCGCACCGTGTCGCCTGCCTTGAGCGACTCCCAGGGCACGGCGTCGAGGCTGGTGTACGCCTTGCCAGGGCCGACCTGGTAGTCCGTGCCCTTGCCCGAGGCGACGCAGGCGGGCAGCGACAGGCCGGTCGTGCCGGCCGGGGTGGTGACGACCGGAGTGGTGACGACCGGAGTGGTGACGGGCGGGTTGACAGGGGTGGGGGTCGGCGCGGCGACCGGGGTGGGAGACGGTGCCGTGACCGGCGACGCCACCGGGGCCTTGACGGGAGAGGCCACCGGGGCGGTGACTGGGCTGGCGACAGGCGACGGGGCGGCGCTCACCTCCAGCACGCTGCCGGATTCTCCGCCGCCGCAGCCGGCCAAGCTGCCGTTGAGCGCCAGGCAGGCCGCCATCCACAAGGGGTGCAGGTACGCGGTTCGGGTGGTACTGGTCTGGTCCATCGTGTCCTTCTTCGTGTTGCTGCAGGGAATGCGGCGAAGATAGGAGCGGTGCCAGATCGACCAAGTAAGCAATATTCTTTACTGTAACGGCCTGGATGACGCAACAAAATTTCGCGTTGTGGCGTGTTTTTGTAAATTTTCAGTTTTTTGTGTTTTAAGAAAATACACGGTGAACCCCACTTGACAGCCTGTATTCGTGGCCTTGTTCACGCCAGCTGCTCCACAGATGGCGCAGCCTGCAACCAGCGGTCACAGGCCGTAGCGGCTGCTGCGACGGTGCCCGGACGGGGCTGGGGTGGCGAATGTCCGGCCGTCACACCTCCCGTTGCAGACGAAGCGGGTTTGCATCGTCTGCCGGGCTGCTGCTCTGGGTGCTCAACGCTCCACGGCGCCCAGATCCCGCCCGACGCCCCGCACCGGACGTGGCACCGGGCGCCGGCTGGCGTCGAGCTGCCACTGCAGGGGATGCCCGGCCACGGCGGCCGGTGCGACCGCCGCCCGGTCCACCAGCGCCGAGCCGGCCAGCGGCTGCATCGACACCGCATCGAAGGGCTGTGCCGGGCCGCCCAGCACCTGGTACTGCCCGCTGAGCGTGCCGCCCACCCGGTGCCAGGGGCCGCTGTCCTGCCAGCCGTCGCTGATCCAGTTGACGCCCAGGTTCAGCACCCCGCCGCCCACCCACGGCGCGGCGACCTCCTGTCCCATGCGCAGGCTGCGCTGCGCCACCGTCGGGGCGAAGTGGATGGCGTTGTTCCAGGCCTCGACCCGCTCGTCGGTGGTCGAGATCTGGAAGACCCAGGCCTGCGAGCCGCGCAGCAGCAGCGTGTTGTGCCAGAAGTGCAGCGTGCCCCGGCGGAACAGCGGCTCGCCCCAGCCCGCACCGGGCACGCTGCCGAAGTGGTCGCCACCGTAGTGGATGACGCTGCCGGTATCGCCGGTCTTGACGATCTGGTTGCCGTAGACGTGCGTGCTGCGGTAGGCGGGCAGGGCCAGGGCGGTGGCGGGGAAGTCCTCGGCCTCGACCAGGTCGATGGCGTGGGCACCTTCCTCGATGCGGTTGTAGCGCACCACGGTGCCCGCCGAGCGGTCCTTGATCGCGTTGCCCAGTGCGCCGCTGCGCAGCGGGCCGTAGTCATTGAACTCCAGCACCGTGCCCACGCTCTGCGTGTAGGTGGAGTGCTCGTGCCAGCTCCCGGCGATGCCGTGGCCGGCGAAGCGGTTGCCGGCGATGCGCAGGTTCCGGGTCACGGCGAAGTCGCCGTCGTCAGTGGACTTGCTGAACACCGCCATCTGGCAGTCCGTGATCTCGTTGTCGACGATGGTGATGTGCTGGCCGCGCTCGACCCAGATGCAGGCGCCGAAGGGGGCGTAGGCGCGCTCGACGCCGGCTGCCGTGCGGTAGCGGTAGCTGGGGTGGCCGCGGGTGATCTTCAGGCCGTCGATCTGGAGGTGCCGGGGATAGGCGGTCCAGCCCTGGGTGGACAGCGGCTTGATGGCGATGACGCTGCGGTCCTGGTGGACGTGGCTGTAGAGCGGGGTGCTGCTGTAGAGCGGCCCGAGCGCGGCACGGGTGGTCGCGCCACTGCCGTCGAGGACCGGGCGCTCGCCGTTCGGACCACGCACGCCGCAGACGCGGATCGGGGCGGCTGCCGTGCCCTGGCCGGCGAGCAGGAACTTGCCGCGGTAGGGCGCCTCGCGGTGGAAGAGGCGCACGGTGTCGCCCGCCCGCAGCGACTCCCAGGGCACCGTGTCCAGGCTCTCGTGGGTCTGGCCGGGGCCGACGGGGTGGTCGGTGCCGCGGCCCGGCAGGCAGGGGGTCAGGCCGAGCGCGGTGGTGCTCGTCCCCCGGACGAGCACGACGGACGCCGGCAGGGTGGTGGCGCTCGGGCGGACGGCGGTGGGGGCTTCACGGACGGCCTGCGCCGAGGCGGTGCCGATCAGCAGCCACCCGGCACTGGCGCCGACCAGGCCGCTTGACCGCCAGAACCCTGTCCGTCGGGGTTGGGAATGGACCAGACGCATGGAACGACCTCCTGGGGCGAATCGGATCGCGATCCCAGGGATATCGGCAGTCCATGCCATCCCCTGAAGCACAGGGGAATCTGCGGGCTCATTTCAGCTCGAAGGCCCCGAGGTCTGGTCCTTTGCCCGCCACTGCGCGCCTGGCAATGCCCGCCGGTTCGGTGAACTGGTGGCCCACGGGCGGCAGGCTGGTGCGGATTTCGGCCAGGTCAGTGCCTGCTGCGCCGGGGCGGGGGCGACCGTCCGGGGCCAGGCCGGCAGACGGCTGGCTCAGCAGCTTGCCTTCCACCCTGATCCGCGCGGCCGAAGCGGGCCCCGCCTCGGCCCAGTCCCGGCTGATCCAGTTGGTGCTGCCAAAGACCACGGTGCCGGCCTCGTGGCCCACACGCATCTGCGTCGTGCCCTGGTTGACGAAGACGTTGCCGTGGGCCTCGACCTTGTGCTGCGCGGTCGGCATGTCGAACAGCGCCATGTACCAGGCCTGGGCCTGCGTGCTCTGGTGCAGCACGGTGTTGTTGTAGAAGTGCAGCGTGCCCTGGCGGAAGTAGCGTTCGTCGTTGTCGCCGCCCCAGTGGATGAGCTTGACCGAGGACTGGCCCGGGTTGCGGAAGTCGTTGACGATCAGGTTGCCGTAGACCCAGGCGTCCGGGTAGAGCGGATCCTTGAGCACCTGCTGCACGCCGCCCTCGATCTCGACGAGGTCGATGGCGCGGGCCGCGGCGACGATGTGGTTGTAGCGCACGACGGTGGCGCTGGAGCGGTCCTTCATCGACGAGCCGCGGGCACCGGGGATGAGCTGGCCGATGTAGTTGCCCTCGTAGAGCGCGCGGGCGGTCTGGATGTAGAGGTTGTGCTCGAACCAGCTCCCGACGTTGCCGTTGTCCCAGATCCGGTTGTGGCGGAGGAAGACGTTCCGGCTGGCCTCGTCCTCGGACTTGCTGTTGACGAAGACGCCGTTGCCGTTGCGCGTGATCTCGCAGTTCTCGATGGTGAGGTCTTCGACGACCACGGCGTAGATGGCCGCCGCGCCGCCGACGTAGGTGCCGGTGCTGCCGTCCTGCGCGGTGTAGCGGTGGTCCTTGTGGGCGCCGGTGAGCTTGAGGTTGGCGATGCGCAGGTGTTTCGGACGGCTGCCCCAGGCCTGGTCACGCGACTTGTAGACGAAGATCAGCCCGTAAGGCTCGGTGTATTGCTTGTTGAAGAAATTCATCGCCACGGCGTCGCGGGCGGTGACGGCGTTCTGACCACTGAGGACCGGGCGGTTGCATTTGGCGTCGGTCACGCCGTGGATCACCACGGGGGCGTCGGCCGTGCCCTGGGCGCGCAGGGCGAACTTGGTGCGGTAGGGCTCGGCGCGGTGGTGGATGTTGACCACGTCTCCTGCCTGCAGCGACAGCCACGGCACGTCGGTCAGTTCGGTGATCGCCTGGCCGGGGCCGACGTGGTAGGTGGTGCCGCGGCCGGTGAGGGGCTGGGTGCAGCCGCTGGGGCTGGCGGGTTCCTGGGGCGCGGGGGGCCAGGCGCTGGCGGGGGTGGGCGGCGTCTCCGGGGTGGAGCTGCTGCTGCCACTGCCACCGCTGCTGGCGCTGGCCGGTGCGGCGCTGCCGGCTTCGGCGAGGAACTGGCCGGACGCGCCACTGGGGCCGCCAGTCAGGGTGCCGCTGGTGGAGGACGGCACGACGACCCGCTGGGCCGCGGCGGGCAGCGCCGACAGACAGCAGACGGTCAGCAGCAAGGCGGGCAGGGGATGCGGGCGGGGCAGGAGGGGCGGGAACATGGGACGGGGACTCCTCTGGGCGGGTGGCTGCGCTAGCATGCGCGCCATTCTCGACTCTCTCGATTGTCCGATCCTCACCATGTCACTGCGGCTGATGCACATTGTCGATTCGCTCGAATTCGGGGGCCTCGAACGGGTGGTCACGGACCTCGCCATCGAACAGAAACGCCGGGGCGACGAGGTCTGCGTGTTCAGCCTCCTCCACACGGTCGGTCTCAGACCGGTGCTGGAGGCGGCCGGGATCGACGTGATCGTCGGCAACAAGCGCGACGGGCTGGACCTGGCCCTGATCGCCCGCCTGCGCCGCACCATCGCCGCCCGGCGCATCGAGGTGGTCCACACCCACAACTTCGTGCCCAACTACCACGCGGCTGCGGCGCTGTGGGGCCGCTGGCGGGCGCCGACGCTGGTCTGCAGCCTGCACGACATGGGTTTTCGGCTGGACCGCGAAGCGCGGCTGCGCAAGTTCTTCCAGTGGTCGATCGGCCGCACCGCCGGTTTCGCGATGGTCGGTGCGCAGGTCCACGACCGCTACGTTGGGGGTGGCATGGTGGCGGCGGAGAAGGCGACGACGGTGCTCAACGGCATCCCGGTCGAGCGGTTCCGCTGGACGCCCGAGCGCCGCCACGAGGCCCGCGTGCGGCTCGGCGTTCCGCAGGACGCGCTGCTGATCGGGGCGGTCGGGCGGCAGGTCGGGCTGAAGAACCACGCGCTGCTGATCGCGCTGATGCCACGGCTCCTGGCGCGGCACCCGTCGCTGCGGCTGGCACTGGTGGGCAGCGGGCCGCTCGAAGCCGAACTGCGGGCGCAGGCGCAGGCGGCGGGGCCGGCGGTGGCCGAGCGCATCGTCTTCACCGGACAGCGCCCGGACGTGGCCGACCTGACCCCTGGATTCGACATCTTCGCCATGCCCTCGCTCACGGAGGGGCTGTCGATCGCGCTGCTGGAGGCCGCGGCCACCCGGCTGGCGATCGTGGCCACGGCGGTGGGCGGCAACCCGGAGATCGTGCGCGAGGGCGAGACCGGCCTGCTCGTGCCGCCGGGGCAAGCCGAGCCGCTGTTCGGGGCGCTGGAGCGGATGCTGTCAGACGCCGCCCTGCGGACTCGCTGCGGCCAGCAGGCGTGCGACTGGGTGCGCGCGCATGGGTCGATCGGGACGCTGTACGACACTTGCCAACGCTTCTACGCCGAAGCGCGGCAGCGTTGACCCGATCGGGACAGCCGCTCAGCGCGGCAACTGCGACTTCAGCCAGGCATACGTCCGGCTGAGGCCCTCGGCGGTGGTCACGCGCGGTGTCCAGCCGATCTTCTTCAGCCCCTCGTTGCTGTAGCGGATCGGCGTGTACATGGACCGGACGACATACGGCGTGAAGACGGCAGGCATCTGGCCCCTGGACGCCTTGTTGTACGCGACCAGCCGCTTCGAGACCCACAGGAACAGTCCGAACGGCAGCGGGATGACGCGCATCTTCTGCACGTGCTTCAGGTAGCCGTCGAGGTACTGGCGGCAGCTCGGCAGGTCGTCGTCGGTGACGGCAAACCCGCTCCCGCTCGGCGCATGGACGGCGGCCCGAGCCACCGCGTCCGCACAGTTCTCGACGTAGGTCAGCGGCAGCAGCGCCCCGTTGCCCAGGCTCGCGAACAGCCCCATCGCCTTCAGTCCGACCCGCGGCGACAAGGCCCCGCCGCCTGGCCCGTAGATCACGCCCGGCCGCAGGATCACCGTCTCGAAGCCGAACTGCCGGGCGTAGTCGAGGAACATGTGTTCCTGGCGCGTCTTGGCGTAGCCGTAGGGGCCCTTGTCCACGCCGACCGGCTCGATCGGCGTGTGCTCGCCCAGCGTGTCGCCCGGCTTCATCTCGTCGGTCTTGTACACGGCGAACGAGCTGATCAGGGTGATGCGCTTGACCCCGACCTTGCCGCACGCCTCGAACACGTTGCGGCTGCCCATGACGGTGTTGGCGAACATGTCGGCTGCAGCACCCTTCATGCCGGCAGCCGCATGGATGACACAGTCCACACCCTGCAGCATCGCGTCGAATGAACCCCGCGCGAGCAGATTGGCCGCCGCCGTCTCGACCTGGGCCCGCGGGAACTCCTGGACCAGCGACTCGATGAAGCCCGCCGGGGCCTTGTTGCGGAAGTGCAGCCGCAGGTCGTGTTGACCTTGCATCAGCAGGCTGCGGGCGATCTGCTTGCCGAGGAAACCGCCGGCGCCGGTGACGAGGATCTTCATGCTGCGACCTCCTTGGCGTTCTGCTCGGCCATGCAGGCGTCCACGCCCACGACGATCTGGTCGATCACGCGGCACACCCGCAGGATCTGCTCGGGCGGAATCGGGTCCGGCCCCTTGCCCTCGACGGCGTCATAGAAGCGGTCCAGCAGCACGCGCATGCACTGGAAGTAGTGGAACTCGTGCTTCCGGAAGCGGGTGATGTTGCGGCGGCCGTTGCCGGCGAGCTGCCTGGCCTGCGTCCATGCCATGAACTGCCGGCCCAGCGCGCTCGGTGCCGACCAGCGCGAAGCCCGGATCAGCGTGCGCGCGGTGTAGTCGAGTTCCACCGAGTCGTTCGTGCCGACCACCTTGAGCGTGTGCGGCACCGGCCGGCCGTGGGCGCTGACGTTGCCGCTGACGGTGACGCCGCCACTGCGCAGGAGGAAGCGCAGCTCGTCGGGCATCGCGTCCACGATGGCCGAGCCGGTCGGGCCGCGGCGGCGGAAGGCCAGCACGCGGGTGTCGATCTCGTCGCCGAGGAAGGGCACGACCTTGGCCAGCACATGGTCCAGCACGTTGTGGAACAGCTTGCCCGGCAGGCGATGCACCCAGTGGCCCGGGTCGGTCATCACGGCCAGGCCGTAGTCGCCGGCCAGGTTGTAGCCGTAGTTCGTGTCGAGGTGGACGATCTCGCCGAGCGTCCCCTTCTTGACCAGTTCTTCCAGCTCCAGCCCCGGCGTCTCGTAGTTGTAGAGGTAGTTCACCCCTGCCTTGCGCCCGGCCTGCTGCGCCATGGCCAGGATGTCGCGGGTCTGCGCAGCGGTCAGCGCGAACGGCTTTTCCATGAACACATGGCAGCCGGACGCGAACGCCATCTTCGCCAGGAAGAGGTGCGAGTCTGGCGGCGTGGCGATGTGGACCACGTCGAGCCGCTCCTTGGCGAGCATCTCGGCGGCGTCGTCGTAGCGGCCGGGGATCTTCATCCGCACGGCGAGCTGCTCGGCCATCAGCGGTTCGCGGTCGCACACCGCCACCACCTCGCCACGGCCGATGGCGCGGATCTGTTCAACGTGGCCGTCGGCAATCTTGCCGCAGCCGATGATGCCTACCCTTAGCACGGTATGGACTCCTGGAAAACGAAACGGATGTGTGGCGCGTGGGGTGGGCGCAGGCTCAACGCTGCGTGCGGCCCCAGCTTCCGGCATAGCGCCCGGTGGCAAAGCGCCACGACGCGACGAGGAACGCCCAGTTCAGCGCGAACAGGAAGGCCGCGAGCTTGACGACGGTGGGCAGCTTCACCCCGCGCTGGGTCAGTTGCCAGCCCGCCCAGGCGGCTGCGTAACTGGCCGCCTGCGCCACGGCGTACAGCGCCCAGCCCGCCGAGCCTTGCCCCACCGCCAGCGCGACCGACGCCGCCAGCGCCAGCAGCAGCAGGTGCGGCGCTGTCCAGCGCAAGACCTTGTGCGAGACATAGGCGAACGCAGTGGCACGCGACGTGCGGGTCAGGTACTGCGGGTGGCGCACCAATGCCTGGAAGTTGCCGATGCCGATGCGGATGCGGCGCTTGACCTCCTCGCCGATCTGCTCCGGCGTGTCTTCCTCGGCCCACGCCTTCGGTTCATACACCAGCCGGTGCCCCGCCGCCGAGACGTTCATCGCGATGCAGAAGTCGTCGCAGACCGTGTCGGGGCGGATCGGTTGCCACAGGGTCCGACGGATGGCGTAGATCGCGCCGTTGGCCCCCAGCAGGCCGCCGATGCGCGCCTCGAAGAACTTCAGGAACTGCTCGATGCGCCAGTACAGGCTGTCCTGGTTGTCGCCACCCGCGTTGCCCAGCAGGCGCAGCTCGCCCGTGACGCCGCCCACCTTCGGGTCTTGAAACCGCGACACCAGCCGCTTCAGGGCGCTGTGCTCGAAGTAGGTGTTGGCGTCCGAGAAGACCACGATCGGCTCGACGGTGCGCGACACCAGATCGTTGAGCACGCTGGCCTTGCCCCGGTTGACCTCGAAGGGCAGGGCGACCACACGCGGATCGCCCTGGAACTGTGCCATCAGTTCGGCGGTGCGGTCACGGCTGCCGTCGGAGCCGATGTAGGCCCGCAAGCGGTCGGCCGGGTAGTCGAGCGCGAGCAGGTTCTCGATGCGCGGGACGATGTGCGTCTGCTCGTTGTAGGCCGAGATGACGATGGCGACCGGGGGCCAGTCGGGTTCGGTCACGGTGTCGGCGTGGTGCGCGTCGATGCGGCGGTCGCGCTTGCGGAACACGAAGGCCACGTCGCGCAGCCCCTGGTTGAGCGCCCCGATGACGAACAGCACCACCGGGTACAGCGCATACGAGTAGACGACCGCGACGACACCCCCGATGGCGACGACGGCCAGCAGCGTGTGCAGCACCGGATCAGCCCTTCGCCGTGGCGCTGGCGGTCATGTCGCGGTAGCCGGGGCGCGGGATCACCAGATCGCGGTACTCGCCCGGCTCGCCGGGCAGACCCTGCTCGGCCGCCTTGACGATGTTGTACATCTCGCGGGCGCTGACGTAGTGCAGCTTCCAGTCCTTGCCGTCGTTGTACCGGGCCTGCAGGTGTTCGTAGCACTGGCGCATCGGCTCGCCCAGCAGCGTGTCCATGTCGCGCTCCTGGGTGCCGTGGGTGTGGATCTTGACGAACACCCACTCCGGCTTGCCTTCGACGTGGATGCCCGTCTCGATCCAGGTGTCCACGCGATCCGGCGTCGGTGGGCAGCTCGTGCGGATGTCGGAGTTCTCGATGCGCGGGATGAGGCCGAACTTGCGGTCGTTCCACTTGAAGCCCAGCGGCCCCTGGATCAGCATCAGGTCGCCCGAGGGTTCGGCGCCGACCTTCACGCGCACGCCCGTGTCATGCGACTTGCAGGCGTGCGGGTCGTCCTTGGCGTAGTAGATCTTGTTGATCGTCGAGGTCTGGCAGGGGTCAGGCGAGGCGGGGAAGGTGTAGTCCACGTAGCAGCCTTCCTCGCGCAGCACGATCAGCTCGTTGTCGACACCGCAGCCGAAGCCGTGCGGGTGCGAGTTGTCGAGGGCCCAGTTGCCGTGGATGAAGGCCCAGCGCGGCTGTTGCGTCACCGGATCGACCGGCAGCGCGTCGTGCCGGTCGACCAGCAGCTGCGTGAAGCGGCGCAGCTTCTCGCGCAGGCCAGCTTCGGTGTCCTGGTCGTGGTGCAGGTGGATCTCGATCTCGCCCAGGCCCATGCGGCAGATCTCCACCAGCGGGTCGAGGTGCTCGGGGCGATATTCCTCTTCGGGGTAGAAGAAGCTGTGGACCGGGCCGCGGCCGTCGGCGTCCTTGAACGGGGCGCACAGGGCGGGATATTCCTGGCGCCAGCGGGCCACGCGCTGGCACTCGGTGGCGTAGTCCGGCTGCTTCCACATCGGCTCGTAGTGGTCGACGAAGCAGAACATCACGTGCCTGGTCACGCCCGGCGGCACTGGCGCACGCCAGTCCTGCTTCAGGTAGCTGGCCAGCCACGTCTGGATATTGCGCTGCCGGATGAACAGCGCCACGACCACTGCGATGGCGGCAACCAGTAGAGACAGGACGAGCACGACACGCATCGGAGCCTTTGCTTGGAGAAAAAAGAGAAGGGGAAAACCGGACCGGCCGAACTCTAGCACCGGCTTCCCATTCGGGAAGACCCTGAATTGCTGAAGAAACGGGGCTTCAGTCGCCGCCGCCGAAACTATGCGAAATCACGAAAGCCTTGACTGCGAAAATCGTGAACGCCATCACCCAGAATGTGCTCTTGACCCACGGGATGTCGTGCGTGCGCTGGTAGGCGCTGGACTCTCGATCGGTCATTCCGGGCGATTGCGTAGCGCAGTACCAGGCAGCAATGCACAGTGCCAGCAAGAAATACAGCACCGGCTGGTAAGTGCGGGACAGGAACCAGGCGCAGACCAGAAAACCGACCAGTGAATTGCGCAGCAGGGCCACCATCTGGCGGTTCGGGTTGCGGACGGGCATGTTGTCGATGATGGACGACAGGCTCTTGTAGGTCAGCACGATCATGCCGATCCACAGGAAATAGCCGATGAGGCCGAGTTCGGCAAAACACAGCACGAAGGAGTTGTGGGCCGTCAGGTGGTGGTGGTCGGTGAAGTTGCCGTAGCCGGCACCGAAGAACGGGCGCCACTTGAGCAACTCCAGCCCGACGGACCAGGCCTCGATGCGCTCGCCGGCCGATTGCTCCTGCGACGAAAAGCCCCGGCCGCCGACCGCGCTGACCGCCAGGAAGGCGGTGCCACCCAGCGCCATCAGCACGGTGGTCTTGGTGGTGCCCAGCCAGTCGCGCACGATGAAGAACAGCAGCGACGCCGCACCCAGCAAGGCCCCACGCGACTGGCTCAGGTAGATCGCATAGCCCATGACCGACGCCGGAGCCAGCACGAACAGCAGGTTGTGCAGCTGCTTGCCCTGGCGCCACAGGGCCCACAGCAACGGCAGGCACATCACCAGCACCTGCGAGAAGTCGTTCGGGTCGCTCAGGAACCCCTGGCCACGCACGCGCCACAGGAACCAGCCGGTCTTGTCGTGTGCGGGGATGGTCTCGGCGGCGACGGCGGCGGAGATGCGCGTGGGGTCGATGTCGTCGGCCATGGGGGCGTTCTGGCGCAGCACCAGCTGCTCGGCGTACGTGCCGGTGTGGAAGGCCTGGATGCCGAACAGCGCGGCGATGAGCATGGAGGCCACCACCGCCGCACAGGTGAGCTTGAGCCGCTGGAGCGAGGTCACGTTCAAGGCCACCAGCACGAACAGCATCGACGAGGTGGAGAACTGGTTGATCGCGGTGAAGGCTCCGCCGGCCCAGCCATTCAGTGCCACCGTGACCCCGAGGAACAGCATGAACGCGAACAGCAGCTTGAAATCGGTGCCCCGCGCGGCAACCTCCTTGCGCGCGAGCGCCCGCCCGGCGGCCAGCACGAACGCAAGGGTCCACAGCACCAGCATCGGGCGCAGCTCGGCCAGATCGGGCGCGAACAGCTCGATCGGCCGGAAGAAGCTCAGGAACACGTACAGCAGGAAGACCGCGAAGCTCATTGTCGATGACTGTTGTGGCCGTGGAGGCCGTTGCCGAGGTGCCGTGGCGCGTGCGCAAGCAAAAGTCCCGATCGTACCGGCTTCCGCATACCGGCCGGGTGACGCGCGCCATGCCTGTGCGTCCACGATGGTCGGGTGCGGACTTAATCTGGAATTAGTGGGCTGCTGCGATGTTGCACAAACATCGCAGCCCCGCAGATCGCCTGATCGCCGCGTGCACCGGCCCGCTTACCATCACGGCCGCGTGAATGCGCGTGAACACGGAAATCCTCAGACCTCTCCATGAACAAGCCTGCTGTCCTCCCCCCCCTGCGCCGCGTGCTCTACCACCACCGCACCCAGGGCAAGGCCGTCGAAGGTGTCCACATCCGCGGCATCACCGATGCGTTCCGCGCCGAAGGCGTGACGGTGGACATCCTCTCGCTGCCGGGCGCCGATCCTTACGCCAGCCCCAAGGCACTCAGCCCGACCAAGCAGGCCCGCCCCTGGATGAAGTGGGTCACGGGCTTGCCGGAACCCCTGTTCGAGCTGGTCGAGCTGGGCTACAACCTGATGGCGGGCTTTCGCATCCGCGAGCATCTGAACGCCCACAAGGACGTGGACCTGATCTACGAACGCTATTCGCTGTACATGTTCGTGGCGGTCCTGATCGGGCGGGCGCGCAAGATCCCGGTGATCCTGGAGGTCAACGACTCGGCTACCGTCTACCGTGTGCGGCCGCTGTTCTTCCTGAAGCTGGCGACCTGGATCGAGCGGTGGGTGTTCCGCCGTGCCAACGGGCTGGTGTTCGTCTCGGGCGCTTTCCGCGACCGCGTGACCAAGGCGCATGGTCACATCGCCCCGTCGCTGGTCTCGCACAACGCCGCCAACATCGACAAGTTCAGCTTCACGCCCGAGCAGCGCGCCCAGACCCGCGCCAAGTGGGGTCTGCTGGACGGACAGGTGGTCTGCGGCTACCTGGGGGCGTTCGTGCCGTGGCACGCGATCGACCAGTTCGTCTACCAGATCGCCGGTCGCCTGAAGGACAACCCGCACCTGAAGCTGCTGCTGGTGGGGGACGGCGCAACCTTCCCCACCGTGCAGGAGTTCGTGACCCAGCAGGGCCTCGGCCAGCAGGTCATCCTCACCGGCCGCGTCTCGCACGACGAGGTGCCGGGCCTGCTGGCGGCGATGGACATGGCGGTGCTGCCGAGCGCGGGCGACTACACCTCGCCGGTCAAGCTGTTCGAGTTCATGGCCTGCGGCATCGCGCCGATCGCGCCGGACTTCATCCCGATCAAGGAAGTGGTCCGTGAAAACGAGACCGGCTGGCTGTTCAAGGCCGGTGACCTGGAGAGCGCGGTCGGCATGGTCCTGCAGCGCAGCCGCGACCTGCCCGCGCTGCAGAAGATCGGCCAGGCCGCGCGCGCCTACATCGCCCGCGAGCGCCAGTGGCGGCACAACATCCTGGCGCTGGTCGATTTCCGCACCCAGGTCAAGGACAACTGAGCCGAGGCCCCCCGCACATGAAGCTGCTGCTGTCCGACCTGCGCGCCAAGCAGGTGCTCTACGGCGAGGGGGGGCCGCCCGTCTCGCTGCTCAAGGTGGTGCTGGCCGACGGCACCCTGGCCAATGCGCTCTACCGGCTGCAGGCGTGGCTGGCCCGCCTCGGACTGGCGCCGCTGGCGCTGCTGCCGCACCTCCTCAACAAGTGGCTCAACGGCTGCGTGATCGGGGTGAAGGCGCAGTTCGGCCCCGGCTTCGTGCTGATCCACCCGATCGGCGTGGTCATCAACTCCAGCGTGCGCGGCGGGCGCAACGTCTGGCTGGAAAGCAGCGTGGTCATCGGCGAGAACCGGGGCGCGTTTCCCCGGCTGGGCGACGACATCTTCGTCGGCTCCGGCGCCAAGATCATCGGCGGCGTGCAGCTGGGGGACGGTGCACGGGTGGGGGCCAATGCGGTGGTGCTGCACGACGTGCCCGCTGGTCACACGGCACTCGGCATCCCGGCGCGCAACCGTCCACCTCGGGGATAGCGTCAGGATTGCACGACCTGGCACAGGTTCCCGGAAATGGATCAACGCATTCCCTAGTGCGCCGGTGCCTGGGCCGCGATAGTCTCCACGCTGTCGATCGTTGGTTTCACGGCCTTCGTGGTCGGCGCATCAGAGCATTTGCCCCCTGACCCAGAAAGTCAGGGGGCATTTTTTTCGACCCTTGCCGACTGCTTGCCGACTGCTTGCCGGCTAGAACGGCACCGCATCGTCGAACACCAGCGCCGCCCCGGTGAACGGATGCGCGAAGGCGAGGTGGCAGGCGTGCAGCAGCAGCCGGTCTGCAGCGCGCTGCCAGAGGGCGGGCGCATAGAGTTCGTCGCCGACGATGGGGTGGCCGATCGACTGCAGGTGGACACGCAGCTGGTGCGAGCGGCCGGTGACGGGTTCCAGCGCGAGCCGGGTGGTGTCGCGCTCGGGGTCGCGTGCCAGCACCTGCCAGCGGGTGAGGGCCGGTTTGCCGACGCGGTGGTCGACGATCTGGCGCGGCCGGTTGGGCCAGTCGCACACCAGCGGCAGCGCCACCTCGCCGACCTCGCCCGCCACCTGCCCGGCCACGACGGCGGTGTAGCGTTTGGCGATGTGCCGCTCGGCGAACAGGCGGCTGAGGCGGCGCTGCGACTCCAGCCCCCGCGCCATCAGCAGCAGACCCGAGGTGGCCATGTCCAGCCGGTGGACGGTCAGCGCATCGGGCACCTGCGCCTGCACCCGTGCCGAGACGCAGTCCGCCCGCTCCGGCCCGCGTCCCGGCACCGACAGCAGCCCGGCTGGCTTGCGCACGACGACGAACGCCTCGTCCAGGTGCAGCAGGTCGAGGGGGGCGGGGGCGTCGGTCGGGAGCATGGCCGGGATTGTCGCGTACACCCCGACACCCCGGCGCAATGGCCCAGGCGGCAGAATCGGCGTCCTGTTCCGCTGCTCCCTGACGCGCCATGCCCGTGACCACACCCCCTGCACCTGACCTGTCCGCACTGCTGACCTCGCTGGGGCGGCCGTCCTCGCTGGTCGAGCTGGGGGTGCTGGCGTGTGTGCTGCTGGCGAGCTGGCTGGTCGTGTGGGGACTGCGGCGCGGGGTGCAGGGCGCGCCCGATCCGCGCTCGATCTGGTTCGGCGCCTACGTGGTCGACGGGGTGCTGTTTCCGGTGCTGGCGCTGGCGCTGGCCTATGTGGCGCGGCGGGTGCTGCTGGACCAGGGGTATGGGCTGGCGGTGTTCCGCGTGGCGGTGCCGGTGCTGCTGTCGCTGGTGGCGATCCGGCTGAGCGTGCGGGTGCTGCGGGTGGCGTTTCCGGCCTCGGCGCTGGTGCGGGCGGCCGAGCGCACCATCTCGTGGATCGCCTGGCTGGGCATGGCGCTGTGGGTGACAGGCGTGCTGCCGGCGCTGCTCGACGAGATGGACGACATCCGCTGGAAGGTCGGCACCCACCCGATCAGCCTGCGCAACGTGATCGAGGGGACGCTGTCGGCGGGTTTCGTGCTGGTGGTGGCGCTGTGGATCTCGGCGGCGCTGGAGGCGCGGCTGCTGGCGGGAGCGGCCGGGGCGCAGCTCTCCTTGCGCAAGGTGGCGGCCAATGTGCTGCGGGCGGCGCTGCTGTCGGTGGGGTTGCTGCTGGCGCTGTCGGCGGTGGGGATCGACCTGACGGCGCTGTCGGTGCTGGGTGGCGCGCTGGGCGTGGGGATCGGGCTGGGCTTGCAGAAGCTTGCGGCCAACTACGTCAGCGGCTTCGTCATCCTGGCCGAGCGGGCGCTGCGCATCGGCGACATGGTCAAGGTGGGCGACTTCGAGGGCGTCATCACCGACATCACCACCCGCTACACCGTCATCCGCGCCGCGTCCGGGCGCGAGGCCATCGTGCCCAACGAGACGCTCATCACGACCACGGTGCAGACGCTGTCGCTGGCCGACCGCAATGTCCTGCTCAGCACGGTGGTGGGCGTGGACTACGACACCGACGTGCAGGCGCTGCGCGCGCCGCTGGTGGAGACCCTGCGCAGCGTGCAGCGGGTGCTGGCCGAGCCGGGACCGGCGGTCCAGCTGACCCAGTTCGCCACCGACGGGCTGGAGCTGACGCTGTATTTCTGGATCGCCGACCCGGAAAACGGGCAGGGCAACGTGCGCTCGGAGGTCAATCTGGCCGTGCTGGAGCGGCTGCGGCGCGAAGGGGTGGGCCTGCGCCGTCCGCCGCCTGCTGCGGCCACGGCGCCCGCCGCCATCACGGCGCCCGCAGCGGCACCTGCACGGTGAAGCGGCTGCCCTCTCCAGGGCATGTCCACACCGTCACCCGGCCGCCCAGCACCTGGGTGCAGAAGTGGTGGCACAGGTGCAGCCCGATGCCGGTGCCGCCCCGGCCGCGCCGCGTGGTGAAGAAAGGGTCGAAGATGCGGGGCAGCACCTCGTCGGCGATGCCGCTGCCGTTGTCGGCGACCGTGATGTGCAGCAGGCCCGTGGCGGAGTCGAGCTGGCTGGTCACGTGGATCTCGGCCGGTGCCGCATGGAGCGGGTCCGGTGGACGCGCCTCCGGATCGAAGGCGTGCAGCTGGGCGTTGCCGACCAGGTTCTCCACCACCTGTCCGAGCGGACCGGGGTAGCTGTCGAGCACCACCCCTGGGGCTGGGGCGATGTGCAGCACGACGCCCGGCGCCATCTGCCGCGCCGCCAGCAGCCGCCGCACATCGCTGAGCACGTCGTCCAGCGCGAACACCCGGCGCTCGACCGCCCCCCGGTCCACTGCCAGCTGCTTGAACAGCTGGATCACCTGCCCGGCCCGCCCGAGGCTGTGGTCGAGGATGTCCAGCCCGGCGCGCTGGTTGTCCAGCACGGCGCGTACCTGTGCAGGGGCCAGCGGACCCGGCTCGGACTGGCGCAGCGCATCGTCCAGGCGCCGTGTCATGGCCGACGCCGTGACCGTGGCGCTGCCCAGCGGCGTGTTCAGCTCGTGGGCCACCCCGGCCACCAGCAGCCCGAGCGAGGCGAGCTTTTCCGCCTGCACCAGCTCGGTCTGCAGCTGCTGCAGGCGCTGCAGCGATGCCTCGGCTTCGGCCTTGGCGGCGGCCAGTGCGCGGTGGTTGGTCTGCAGATCGGCCAGCAGCCGCTCGCGCTCGCGCTCGATCTGGCGTCGGCGCACCGTGGTCCACACCGCCAGCAGCAAGGCCAGCGCGCTGAGGCCACCGCTTTGCCAGGCGCTGGTGCTACGCAGCTGTCGCACGCTGCCCGCCGGCACATGGGCCACGAAGTACCACGGCGCCGAGGCCAGCCGGCCCGGTCCCGGCTCGGTGGGCAGGTAGCCCTGGAAATGCCACAGCCCGTCCGCCCCTTCGCGCCGGCCTCGGCCTTGTGCCTCCATCGACAGCCACAATGCGGCGTTCGTGGTCTTCAGGCCCGGCAGCGTGGCGCCGGGCTCGACCAGGCGACCGTCCGGACCGAACAGCTGCAGCGGCTCGATCCCGGCGCTCTCCAGCGTCTGGAGCTGGGTGAGCAGGCGGCGCAGGTCGAGCGTGAGCACCACCATGCCGCGCTGGCGGCCGCGCCCGTCGTAGACCGGCGAGGCCGCACGCAGCCAGACCCCGCCGTCCCGGTAGTCCAGCGGGGTGAAGCGCGCCTCGGTGGGCAGCAGGTCGGACAAGGACTTCTGCCAGGGCTCGGGACTGCCGTGCCGCAGACGTGCTGGCTCGACCAAGGTGGCAATGCCGTCGCTGTTGTCGATGCGGCTGCGCTCGCGGCCGTTCTCGTCGATCCAGACGATGCGGGCGTAGGGGCGCGAGGCGCGGGCGAAGGTCAGCAGCGCGGTGCCGGCGGCCTGCGGGTTGTCGCCGCCGACGGCGGCCGTGAGCGCCGGGTTCTGGCCCAGCACCAGCGCGTCCCGCGACAGGTTGGACAGGTCGCTGCTGGTGAGCGCCTCGCCTTGCTCGATGAGCAGCCGGGCGCCGTTGCGCAGCGGGGTCAGCCGCAGGTCCTGCAGCTGCAGATACCCCAGCGCCCCCGCCAGACACACCACCACCACCCACGGCAGCAGCCGCAGGCCCAGCACCTGGACTTCGCGTTTCCAGCGGGGTCCGGATGTGGTCAAGCCAGGGGGGCCGGCAAGGCGGGGGTGTGGGGCAGATGGCCCTGGGCGTGCAGCCACGCCGGCAAGGCGCTGACCGCCATCGGCGCACCGAACAGCAGTCCCTGCGCCGCCAGGCAGCCGCTGCGGGTCAGCCACAGGCGCTGTGCCTCGGTCTCTACCCCTTCGGCCAGCGACTTCAGACCCAGCTGGCGCGACAGCGTCACGATCATGTCGGGCAGGGTCTCATGGTCCGGGCGCTGGCCGATCTCGCCCAGGAAGGCCCGGTCGATCTTGAGCCAGTCCAGGTCAAAGCTGCGCAGCCGCGCCAGCGAGGAAAAACCGGTGCCGAAATCGTCCAGCGCCACCTCGAAGCCGAGCTGGCGCAGCCGCGCGAGCTGGGCTGCTGCGCCGTCCGGATCGAGCATGACCGCGCTCTCCGTCACCTCCAGCTCGATCGCGGCGGGCGGCACGCCGTGGTGGGCGCACTGGTCGGCGATGTCCTGGGCCAGCGTGGGCGTGGCCAGCTGCAGCGCCGAGAGGTTGACCGCCACCCGCAGGTGCCCCAGCCCGAGCGACTCCAGCACCTGCCAGGCGAGGCAGGACTGGCGCAGCACCTGCGTGAACAGCGCCGTGATGTGGCCGGACGCCTCGGCCAGCGCGATGAAGGTCACGGGCGAGACCTCGTGGCCCCGCCGGTCGGTCCAGCGCGCCAGAGCCTCGAAGCCCTTGAGCGTGCCATCACCCAGCCAGACCTGGGGCTGCAGCGCGATGTGGATCTCGCCAGCGCGCAGCGCCTCGTGCAGCGCCTGGCCGAGACGGTAGTTGTCGCGTGCGGCGGCTTCCATGCCGGGCCGGTACGCCACTTCCTGGCTCCAGCCGCGCCGCTTGGCGTCGTTGAGCAGGTAGCGGGCGGTGGACAGGATCTCCTCGGGCGGGCCGTCGAACAGCGCCAGGTCCACCCGTGCCCCGGTCAGGTGCAGCACGGCCGAGAAATGCCCGTCGCTGACCGTGATGCCCTCGCTGCGGTGGCGCTGCAGCCGGGTGTCGAGCCGGTCCCGCGGACCGAGCAGCGCGAAGGTGTCGTTGTCCACCCTGGCCACCAGCACCTCCGGTCCCGCCTCGTCGCGCAGCCGCTGGGCCAGGCCCTGCAGCAGCCGGTTGGTGGTCTCGAAGCCGAGCATGAGGTTGAGGTGGGAGAACTGGTCCACATCCTCGAACTGCAGGACCATGGTGGACAGCCGCTCGCCCGCGGCGTGCATCCGGCGCAGCAGGCCGTTGCGGTTGGGCAGCTCGGTCAGGGGATCCTGGTAGGCCAGCCGGTCGAGCTTGGCGATCAGCTCCAGCCGGTGCATCTGGGCACCGACGTTGGCCACCAGCAGCTGCACCATCTCGGTCTCGTTGGGCGCCGGGGGCTGCCGGCGCGGCATCCACAGCGCGAACAGCGTGGCCAGGTCGACCTGCAGCCCCTGGCCGTGCGCCAGCGCCGAGGAGGGGTGCAACGGCATCAGCAGGTCCATCGCATGGTCCGGCGGTGCCGAGGTGCCGGGCTGGCGGGTCAGGGCCTGCTCGATGCGCAGCACCTGCGCGGGGTCGTTCAGGGCGTCGAGCGGGCGGCCCTGCAGCTCGGCGTAGCGGCCGGTGGCGCCGATGACCAGCGCGGCGGTCGTGTGCGCCGGCCACATCACCACCAGCCCCTCGCTGGGCAAGCCCAGCAGCCGGGCCACGTCCACCAGCAGCGCCTGGCTCAGCCCGGTCAGGTCGGGGACGTGGCTGGCGCCGTCGACCGCGGCCAGCAGGTGCTCAAGCTGCCGGCGGGTCTGCAGTGCCTCGCGGATGAACTGGTGGCTGCGCAGGTTGGCATTGAGGATGGCCTCCAGCCGGTCGCTGCCGAGTTCGGTCTTGTGCCAGTACTCGTTGACATCGAGGTTGCGCATCACGTCGCGCATCGGGGCCATGCCGGGCTGGCCGGTCAGCAGCACGATGCGGATGTCGCGCCGGCCCATGGCTTCGCGCACATGGCGGACCAGCATCAGTCCGTCGTCGCCATCCTCCATCACCACGTCGAGCAGCAGCAGGGCGATGTCGGGCTGTGCCACGAGCAGCGTGCGGGCCTGGGCGGCGCTGCCGGCCTGCAGCAGGGTGATGTCGCGCCCCTGGAACTGGTAGCCCTCCAGCGCGAAGGCCATCGAGCGGCGAAAGACAGCGTCGTCGTCGACAGTCAGCACCTTCAGCGCGTGGGCGTCTGCGGGATGTCGAGGCCGGGCGGGGGTCGAATCGGGCGGGGAAGCGGGAAACGTCAAGCTCAAGTACGACTCCGGGCAATGCCTCATGCTGCGCTGGCGGGCCAGGCCGTGGGCCCCCCCGCGTGCAGTCTGGCGCAGGCGTCAGGACTTGGCAATTACTCAAGGCTGATGCCGTGTCGCCGATATTGGAAACAACTGGTTTCCTGGTTCTCCATGTCGGTCGAATCCTCCCCCACGCGTGGCCTGACGGTCAGCTTGACGGCCAGCCGGGTGCTGCGCAGTCGGCTGGCCTGGCGCATTGGCGCGTGTGTGCTGCTGGCCGTGGGCCTGCCGCTGGTGGTGCTGGCGGCGCTGGGGGGGCAGTCCTTGCAGACGCTGGTGCGGCACTTCGAGTCTCGGGAGCGGCTGCTGCAGGTGCGTACCGTGGCGGCCCAGGTGGCGGCCCACCTGGGCAGTGCGCGCACGGTCATGCTCTCCTGGCCGGCCGAGCCGCCGCCGGTGGAGCCGGGCGGTGATCCTGCGTCGGCAAGCCTGCGGGCGCTGCTGCCTGGGCTGGGGCCGCAGTTCCTGCAGGCGGCACTGCTGGGGGCTGACGGGCAGCTGCGCTGGTCCACCGGTGCGTGGCCGGGGCCGCTGGCCGGCGCTGCCACCGCGTTGCCCGCAGGACGGGCGGATCGCAGCCAGCTGGTGGCCCACGAGCACAACGGGCAGCTCCAGCTGGTGCTCGTGCAACCGCCGCGCGCGGACGGCAGCCGCTGGCTGGCTGAACTGGCGCCGCAGGCTTTGTGGCAGCCGGTGGTGGCCGCGGCGCGGCAGGGTGGCGACTACTGGTGCGTGCAGAACACCCAGGGCGTGCGGCTGCACTGTCCAGCCCCGACCCCGAGCGGACCAGGGGCGGAGCTGCTCGGCGCGGCGGTGGCGGACAGGGTCCACACGGGCTGGACCCTGTCGCTCGACGAGATGCACGGTGCCAGCGACTGGCAATTCGATCTGGTGCAGGTGCGCACAGCCTTGGCGCTGCTGGGCCCGGTGATCACCGGGCCGCTGGTCGGGGCGGCGCTGTGCGCGGTGTTCGGGGTGCTGCTGGCCAGCGGGCTGCTGGTGCTGCGCACGCTGCGGCCATTGCAGCACCTCCTGCGTGGCACCCGGCAGCTGGAGCTGCGCGCCCCTGGGGTACGGGTGGACGCCTCCAGTACGGACGAGTTCGGCGAGGTGGCCCGTGCCTTCAACCAGATGGCCACGGCGATCGACGCGCAGTTCCAGTCGCTGGAGCTGCTGGCCTCGATCGACCGTGACATCGTCGGCCACCGGGCGGTCGACGAGGTGTTCCGGCGTGTGCTGGTGCAGGGCCTGCCTGGACTGGGCGCGGCGGTGATGGGTCTGGCACGGGTCGAATCGGCGCGGGTGCCGCGGTTGCATCTCCAGTGGACGGACACGGCCTTTGTCCACAAGGTACGCCGCAGCGTGCGGGCGCTGTCGCCGTGCGAGTACCAGGCACTGCTGGCGGTGACGGTCGACACGGAATGGCGGCCCGGTGGCACGTCCGTGGAGGGCACCTCCACCAGCACCCTGGCCACCGCCTGGTGTGCGCCGATGCGCCAGGACAAGGACACGCCGCTGCAGGCGCTGCCGCTGCGCTGGCAGGGGCGCACCCACGGGCTGCTGCTGCTGGGCTGGGCCACGCCGCCGGCCACGCAGCGCCTGCGCGAGGCGGCCGAGCTGCGCGATCGGCTCTCCGTCGCGCTGGCGGCGCACCAGCGCGAGCTGGAGCTGACCTGGCAGGCCCGGCACGATGACCTGACCGGCCTGCTCAACCGCAACGGCCTGCACCAGGAGCTGGACGCCCTGCTGCTCGGGGAGGGGACGAATCCCCCGGCGCTGGCAGTGCTCTTCATCGACCTGGACCACTTCAAGACCGTCAACGACAACCTCGGCCATGGGCTGGGCGACGAGCTGCTGCGCCAGGCGGCCGAGCGGCTGGAAGCCTGCGCGCCCACGCGCGCCGTGGTCGCCCGCCCCGGTGGTGACGAGTTCGTGCTGGTGTTGCCGGATGCCAATGACGCGGCGGCCATCGAAGTGGCCCAGGCCGTGTGCCAGCGCATGGCAGTGCCGTTTGCACTCGGCGGCAAGGACCACTTCCTCGGCGCCAGCATCGGCATCGCGCTGGCGCCCGTCCACGGCCAGACCTGCACCGACCTGCTGCGCCACGCCGACATGGCGATGTACACCGCCAAGGATGCCGGCCGCGGCCGCCACGCCATGTTCGAGGAGCCGCTGGACACGCGGCTGCTGGAGCGCAGTGCCTTGCTGGCCGACCTGCGCCAGGCCGTGGCACGCAAGGAGCTGGTGCTGCACTTCCAGCCGCGTGTGTGCGTGGCCGACGGCAGCATCGTCTCCGCCGAGGCCCTGATCCGCTGGCGCCACCCGACCCGCGGCCTGGTGGCGCCGAGCGTGTTCATTCCGCTGGCCGAGGAGTCCGAGCTGATCGAGTCGATCGGGCTGTGGGTGATCCGCGCGGCCTGTGCCCAGCTGGCGCGCTGGCGACGGGAGGGGGTGCCCCTGCAGCGGCTGTCGGTCAACGTGTCGCCGCGCCAGCTCCAGTCCGGCCGTCTCCTGGAGGAGGTCGAGGCCGCCCTGGTGCAGCACGGCGTGCCCTGGAACATGCTGGAGCTGGAGGTGACCGAGAGCCTGCTGGTGGGCGATGCGCGCTCGGCCAGCGAGCAGCTGTCCCGCCTGCGCGAGCGGGGGGTGCTGATCGCGCTGGACGACTTCGGTACCGGCTATTCGTCGATGGCGACGCTGCGCAACCTGCCGATCGACGTGATGAAGGTGGACCGCGCCTTCGTGCAGGACTTGACCGACGACCCTTCCGCGCTGGCGGTGACGCGGGCCATCCTGACGCTGGCGCAGGCGCTGGGCAAGCACACCGTGGCCGAAGGGATCGAGACCCAGGCCCAGGCCGACACGCTGCGCCAGCTCGGCTGCGACGAGTTCCAGGGTTTCCTGTTCAGCAAGGCGGTGCCGCCGGCCGAGTTTGCGGCGCTATGCCGCTTCTCGGCGTCTCAGATGGTGGCCGACACCACGCTCTGATCCACCCCGCCGGCCTCGGCGCAGGTGCGGCACACGCACGCCAGCCCACGCTGGGCCACCGGAATGCGCGCCAGCACCTCGGCCGGGATGCGCACCATCGTGCACCAGCACGGGCTGTCGAACGTGCCGGACACCGCGGGCGCGCAGCCGTTGGGGCCGCCGCAAAGCGGGCAGGCGGTGGCTGGCAGCGGGGTGGTGGAGATCACGCCTCGACGACCGGGATCTTGCCGATCCGGGCCTGCCAGAGCTTCGGGCCGGTGATGTGCGCGCTGGTGCCGCCGGCATCCACCGCCACCGTCACGGGCATGTCCACCACGTCGAACTCGTAGATCGCCTCCATCCCCAGGTCCGCGAAGCCGACGACCTTGGCCGCCTTGATCGCCTTGGACACCAGGTAGGCCGAGCCGCCGACCGCCATCAGGTAGGCCGACTGGTTGTCCTTGATGGCCTGGATCGCCACCGGCCCGCGCTCGGCCTTGCCCACCATCGAGATCAGGCCGGTCTGCTCCAGCATCATGCGGGTGAAGCTGTCCATGCGGGTCGCGGTGGTCGGGCCGGCCGGTCCCACGACTTCATCGCGCACCGGATCGACCGGGCCGACGTAGTAGATGACGCGGTTGGTGAAGTCCACCGGCAGCGGCTCGCCCTTGGCCAGCATGTCCTGGATGCGCTTGTGGGCGGCGTCCCGACCCGTGAGCATCTTGCCGTTGAGCAGCAGCGTGTCGCCCGGCTTCCAGCTCGCCACCTCGGCCTTGGTCAGCGTGTTCAGATCGACGCGCTTGGACTTGTTGTAGTCCGGCGCCCAATGTACGTCCGGCCACAGGTCCAGGCTCGGCGGCGTCATGAAGGCCGGGCCGGAGCCGTCGAGCACGAAGTGGCCGTGGCGCGTGGCGGCGCAGTTCGGGATCATCGCGATCGGCTTGGAGGCGGCGTGCGTCGGGAAGGTCTTGATCTTCACGTCCAGCACGGTGGTCAGCCCGCCCAGGCCCTGTGCGCCGATGCCCAGGGCGTTGACCTTCTCGTACAGCTCGATGCGCAGCTCTTCGAGCTTGTTCTGCGGGCCGCGCTCCAGCAGCTCGTACATGTCGATGTCTTCCATCAACACTTCCTTGGCCATCATCACGGCCTTCTCCGCCGTGCCGCCGACGCCGATGCCCAGCATGCCCGGCGGACACCAGCCCGCGCCCATCGTCGGCACCGTCTTGAGCACCCAGTCCACGATCGAATCGTTCGGATTGAGCATGTACATCTTCGACTTGTTCTCGCTGCCGCCGCCCTTGGCCGCGACGATGACATCCACCTTGTCACCAGGCACCACTTCCATGTGGACCACGGCCGGCGTGTTGTCGCGGGTGTTCTTGCGGGCGAAGATCGGGTCTTCGAGCACCGAGGCGCGCAGCACGTTGTCCGGGTTCAGGTAGCCCTGGCGCACGCCCTGGTTCACGGCGTCGGCGATCGAGCCAGTGAACCCTTCCCACTTCACGTCCATGCCGATCTTCAGGAACACGTTGACGATGCCGGTGTCCTGGCAGATCGGGCGACGGCCTTCCGCGCACATGCGGCTGTTGGTCAGGATCTGGGCGATGGCGTCCTTGGCGGCGGGCGATTCCTCGCGTTCGTAGGCGCGGGCGAGGTGGCTGATGTAGTCGGCTGGATGGTAGTAGCTGATGAACTGCAGCGCGGCGGCGACGCTTTCAACCAGGTCGGCTTGGCGGATGGTGGTCATGGCGGGGTCTCAGGTCTGTACAGGTTGCGACAATGTTGCGTGTTTCGACTTGCAGCGAGTTTACTCAAGCGCGTTTCAGTTTCCGGTGTCCGTGGTCGATAGGATAGGCACATCCGCGGCCCTGGTGATGGGGCCTGTTGCTGTGCCGGGTGCTTGCTCCGGTCGATCCACAAGAAGATGCAAAGTACGTGCTGCCCATGACTCCAGGCGACACCGGGAACCTTCCGTCAGCCGCAAGCGCCCTCGACGACACCCCCGCTCCCAGCCTCCTGCCTCCTTCGCCGTCGGTCCCCAGGCGCTGGCCTGTGACGCTGGCCAAGTGGTCCACCGGACTGGTGGTACTGGCTGGTGTGTCCTACCTGGTGCATGGCGAGATGCGTGCGTCCACGCTGCAGGCGCGCTTCTTCGCGGACTGGGCCGCCCAGCTGGGCCACACCGTCCAGCCCCAGCCGGCCACCGGCAGCCGCTATCCCAAGGCCGGCCCCAGCGACGAGCGCATGGGCTATGTGCGGATGCCTGAGTTCATCGCCAGCCTGGGCGGCCGCGGCTACCAGGTGGTTGCGCAGGCCCAGCAGTCCGCGGCGCTGCAGGACTTCATGGACCGTGGGTTCTTCCCGCCCTACCCGGAGAAGGTCCAGACCGGGTTGACGCTGCAGGACTGCCGGGGCGAGCCGCTGTTCCGCTCGCGTTTCCCTCTCCACACCTACGAGGGGGCGCAAGAGCTGCCGCCGCTGGTCGCGCAGACGCTCGGATTCATCGAGAACCGCGAGGTGCTCGACCTGCGCGAGCCGACGCACAACCCGGCCATCGAGTGGACGCGACTGGGCAAGGCGGTGCTGGACCAGGTGATCGCCGTGGCCGACGAGGACCACGCTGCCGCCGGGGGCAGCACGCTGGCGACCCAGACCGAGAAGTTCCGCCATTCGCCCGAGGGCCGCACCTCGTCGGCTCGGGACAAGTACCTGCAGATGGTGTCCGCCTCCGTGCGTGCCTACCGCGATGGCGAGAACACCGTGGCCGCCCGCCACCGCATCCTGCAGGACTACCTCAACAGCCTGCCCTTGGGGGCACAGCGCGGCTGGGGGGAGGTCCACGGGGTCAGCGATGGTCTGGCCGCCTGGTACGGCGCCGACGTCGACAGCGCCAACCGCCGCCTGCGCGAGCCGGGCGAGCAGGAGGAGGGACTGGCCGCGCGCGGACTGGCGTTCCGGCAAGTGCTCAGCTTGATGATCGCCCAGCGCCGCCCGGCCCACTACTTCGGCCCGGGCCGCCCGCAGCTGCTGCAGATGACCGCCAGCTACATCCGCCTGCTGGCCCACGACGGCCTCATCGGTCCGGCGCTGCGCGACGCCGCGCTGGCCGCCCCGCTGGACGTGCGCCCGGCCTACACCGGGCCGGCCGCGGGCATGGAGTTCGGCGAGCGCAATGCGTCCACGCTGTTGCGGGTGCAGCTCTCGGCCATGCTCAACACGCCGCGGCTGTACGAACTCGACCGCTTCGACCTCGGCGCCACCAGCCACCTCGACGGCCGCCTGCAGCGCGAGATCACCGAGCTGCTCAACCGCCTGCGCGACCCCCAGGTCGCCAAGGACGCCGGGTTGCTCGGGTTCCAGCTGCTGGAAAAGGGCGACCCGTCCAGGCTGCTCTACAGCTTCACCCTCTACGAGCGCGGCGCAGGCATCAACCGCGTGCGCGTGCAGACCGACAACCTCGACCAGCCCTTCGACATCAACGGCAGCGCCAAGCTCGAACTCGGCTCCACCGCCAAGCTGCGCACGCTGACGACCTACCTCGAACTCGTCGCCCAGCTGCACCGGGAGCACGCCGGGATGGATCCGAAGGCGCTGGCTGCCGTCGAGGTAGGCCCCAAGGACCGGCTGACACGCTGGGCGATCGACTGGCTGGCGACGGCCAAGGACCGCTCGCTGGCGGCGATGCTCGACGCGGCGATGCTGCGCAAGTTCTCGGCCAGTCCGGGCGAGAGCTTCTTCACCGGGGGCGGCGCGCATGTGTTCTCGAACTTCAACGCAAGCGACAACGGCCGCATGGCCACGCTGTATGAATCCCTGCGCGATTCGCTCAACCTGCCCTTCATCCGGCTGATGCGCGAGATCGTCTACCACCACCTCTACAACGCCGCCAATCCCGCCGCCGACATCCTGGAAGACGAAGACCACCCGCGCCGGATGGAGCTGCTCAAGCTCTTCATCAACAAGGAGGGGCGGCAGTTCATGCGCAAGTTCTACCAGCGCCACCAGGGCAAGCCGGTCGAGACGGTGCTGGCGACGATGGCGGCCAGTGTCTACAAGACGGCGCCCCGGCTGGCCGTGATCTACCGTTCGGTCTACCCCCAGGGCACGTTCGAGGACTTCAGCGCCTACATCGTGCGCCTGCTGCCGGGGGTGTCCCTGCCGGCGGACTACCTGCAAAAGCTCTACGACCGCCACGCGCCAGGCAACTACTCGCTGGCCGACCGTGGGTATCTGGCACGGCTGCACCCGCTGGAGCTGTGGGTGGCGGACTATCTGCGGCAGAACCCGAAGGCGACGCTGGAACAGGTGCTCGACGCGGGGGCGGTCGAGCGCGAGCAGTCCTACCAGTGGCTGTTGCGCAACAAGGCGCGGCGCGGCCAGAACAGCCGCATCGTGCAGCTGCTGGAGGTCGAGGCGTTTGCCAAGATCCACGCGCAGTGGAAGCGGGTGGGGTTTCCGTTCGACACGCTGGTGCCGTCCTACGCCACCGCCATCGGCAGCTCGGGCGACCGGCCGGCGGCGCTGGCGGAGCTGATGGGCATCCTGGTCAACGACGGCAGGCGGCTGCCGGCGACCATGCTGGACACGCTGCAGTTCGGCGTCGGCTCGCCCTACGCCGTGACGCTGCGCAAGAAGCCCGCCGAGGGCGAGCAGGTGCTGACCCCCGAGACCGCGGCGACGCTGCGCAAGGCGCTGGCGCTGGTGGTGAGCGATGGCACGGCGCGGCGCATCAAGGGCGTGCTGGACGATCCCGGCCAAGCCCCGATGGTGATCGGCGGCAAGACCGGCACCGGCGACAACCGGCTCAACACCTACACGCGCGGCGGCGGGCTGCTGGCGTCCAAGGTCACGAGCCGCACCGCCACCTTCGTGTTCTACCTGGGGCCGCGCCACTTCGGCACCCTGACCGCGTTTGTGCTCGGGCCGGAAGCGGGCGGCTACAAGTTCACCAGCGCCTTGCCCACCCAGATCCTGAAGCACATGGCGCCGCTGCTGAAGCCGGTGCTGTCCGGCGTTTCTTCCGCCGCGTGTCCGCCATCTTGAGGGCGCGCACCCTGGCCGGGGTCAATGCTGGCTGGAGCCGCCGACCACGGGTGGGTGCATGATCCGATCCGCCCACGCGATGGCGATGGCCGACGCGAGGAAGGCCATGTGGATGACCGTCTGCCACATCAGCGTCTTCTCGCTGTAGTTCTCGGCGTTGATGAAGGTCTTGAGCAGGTGGATCGAGCTGATGCCGATGATGGCCGTGCCCAGCTTGACCTTCAGCACCGAG